>JAWVFM010000265.1:0-3304 GCA_033856015.1 Solirubrobacterales bacterium | reverse complement strand
GGCCTCGTCCCGACGATGGGCTATCTGCACGAGGGCCACCTCTCGCTCCTGCGCGCCGCCCGCGAGCGCTGCACCGTGGTCGTCATGAGCCTGTTCGTCAACCCCTCGCAGTTCGCGGCCGGGGAGGACCTGGACGCATACCCACGCGACGAGGCGCGGGACCTCCGGCTCGCCCGCGCCGAGCGGGTCGACGTCGTCTACGCCCCGAGCGTCGAGGAGGTCTACCCGGAGGGATTCGCCACGGCCGTCGAGGTCGGCGGCGAGCTCACCTCCGTTCTCGACGGCGACCCCTCGCGGCGCGGCGCAGAGCATTTCCGCGGCGTGACCACGGTGGTCGCGAAGCTGTTCAACGCCGTCGCCCCCGACTTCGCCTACTTCGGGCAGAAGGACGCCCAGCAGGCGGCGGTCATTCGCCGGATGGCCGCGGACCTGGACTTCGACGTGGAGATCGTCGTCATGCCGACGATCCGCGAGGACGACGGCCTGGCGATGAGCTCGCGCAACGCCTACCTCGACCCGAGCGAGCGAAGCCAGGCCACCGCGCTCTCGCGTGCGCTGCGGGCTGTCGAGCACGCAGCCGAGAGCGGCGCGCGGGACACCGCCACGGCACTCAACGCGGGTCGCGCAGAGCTCGAGCAGGCGGGGCTGGAGGCCGAGTACCTGGAGGCTCGCGACGCAGCGACCCTCGCTCCCGCCGAACGCTTCAACGGCCGGCCGGTCCTCGTGGCCGTGGCCGCCCGGGTCGGGAAGGCCCGGCTAATCGACAACACAGTGATCGGAGGCTGAAGACAGTGCAACGTCACATGCTCAAGTCCAAGATCCACCGCGCCACGGTGACGGCTTGCGACCCGGACTACATCGGCAGCATCACGGTCGACGCGGACCTGATGCGCCAGGCAGACCTGTTGCCAAACGAGCAGGTCCATGTATGGGACGTCGAGAACGGCGCCCGAATGGTGACCTATGCGCTCGAGGGCGCCTCGGGGGAGATCCAGGTGAACGGCGCCGCCGCGCGGCTCGTCACCGAGGGCGACAAGGTGATCATCGCGTCCTACGCGGCCTACGACGAGTCGGACCTGGACCTCCACTCGCCCGTCGTCGTCCACGTGGACGATGCGAACCGAGCTACCGCCGTCGATTCGAACCCGGGGGTGCTCCTCTCATGAGCACGCGTCCGCCACAGGGCCCCATGACGGACTTCGAACGCACCCCCGTCACGGTCCCGAAGCTGGCCGAGATGAAGGGCGCAGGCGAGCCGATCGTGATGGTCACCGCCTACGACTACCCGTCGGCACAGGTCGTCGAGCGCGCCGGCGTGGACGTGGTCCTGGTCGGCGACACCGCGGCAATGGTGGTTCTCGGCTACGACGCCACGACGCCGGTCGGCATGGACGAGATGCTCATCATGGCCGCCGCGGTGGGGCGCGGCCTCAAGACTCCGCTCCTGATCGGCGACATGCCGTTCGGCTCCTACGAGCGCTCCAACGAGCACGCCATCGACAACGCCCAGCGCTACGTGCGCGAGGCGGGCTGCAAGGCCGTGAAGCTCGAGCGCGGCGGCGCCTCCGTCGAGCGCGCCCGCGCCATCGTCCGCTCCGGCATCCCGGTGATGGGCCACGTCGGCCTGACCCCGCAGACGGTCAACGCGCTCGGCGGCTTCAAGACGCAGGGCAAGACCGCCGAGAGCGCCGCGAAGGTCGCGGAGGAGGCGCTTGCGCTCCAGGCCGCGGGTTGCTTCGCGATCGTGTTCGAGGCGGTCCCGGCGGCGATCACCGAGGCCCTGATGCCCAAGATCGACATCCCGGTCATCGGCATCGGCGCCGGCGCGGCCACCGATGGACAGGTCCTGGTGTTCCACGACCTCCTCGGCATCTACGCCGGCCACACGCCGAAGTTCGTCAAGCGGTACGCGGAGATCGGCGCCGACATGGCCGACGCCGTGGGCCGCTACGCGGCCGAGGTGCGAGCGCGGAGCTTCCCGGCGAGGGAGCACACGTACTCCGTGGAGGCCGACGAGCTCGAGGAGTTCAAGCAGTATCTCGACCAGGAGTCCCTGGCCGCCGAGTCCCGCTGGGACTGGTAACCGGGATCACACCTGCGTTTCGGTGCGGAGCTTCTCTCAAGCCGTAACGGCCACAGCCGCGCGGGGTACTTCTTGTGCATATCCGCACCAGTGGATTACGTGCGGAGGGACTTCGCGAAAGGCGAGGTGAAGCAGATGGAAATGCTGAAGCGATTCGAGCCGCTGGCGCTCGTTCTCATGGTCCTCGGCGCGCTCAACTGGGCGATCGTCGGGATCACCAACGGCGACACGAACGTGCTTTCGAGCATCTTCGGAACCGGGACGCTGACGAACGTGATCTACGTGATCGTGGGCGTCGCAGCGCTGGTCTGGGTGCCGCGCCTCATGGAGGCGCTCCACCTCGGCAGCGCGCACCCGCGCGGCGTCTGAGCACACCCAACCTGTAGGGCGAAGGGCCGGGCATCTCGCTCGGCCCTTCGTTTACCCGTCGAGGCCGAGCTCCCGGCGAACCGCCTCGGCGGAGGGAGCCATCTCCGGCTCCAGGCGGCCAAGCAGGGTCGCCCAGCCCGGATGCCGGTCGATCGCCTGGCGGACCAGCCCCGACCCCCTCTCCAGAGCGCCGCTCTGGGCCATGCCGAGGCCTCCCCAGAAGAGGAGCTCCTGGTTGTCCGGCGCAAGCGCCGCGGCGCTGACGAATCGCTCGGCCGCGTCGTCGAAGCGTCCGACCGCGCTGAGTTGGTCCGCCTCGTTCATGAGCAGATATGCCTCGTCGAGGTCGACCAGGCGCGCGAGCTCGGCCAGCGGCTCCGCGGAGTCCTCGACGCGGAGGTCCGCGGTGCGCTGCCAACGCTCCCCCACGGGCGGAACCACGACGAGAGCCGCAGACTGGCGTCCGCGGACGTCGCCCCCCGCAGCCTCAGCGGCGACGAGCGCGGCGAGGAGCCGGCGGGCGAGCGGGCCGGAGGACGCCTCGAACGCGGCCGCCATCCCCGGCCAAACCGCTTCCGAGGCCATCATGTTTGCCTGCACGCTGAACCCGGCGCCCTGGGCGTCACCCGCGTCCGCGATGCAGCGCGATCCGGTATGGGCCGCCGTGGCACCGGAAGCGTCGATCACCGCCACCTGGCGGACGGCGGCGTTCTCGTCGGACTCCAGCTCCGCCGCAAGGGCAGCGCCCGGTGGCTCACCCGCCGCCAGGCGATCCAGCAGGCGCGGGCCGTATGCGGGCTGGGCGATCGACTGCGTTGCGACCGCCCCCACCCCGGGCCGCGCCCAGCTCAC
>JAWVFM010000264.1:0-2661 GCA_033856015.1 Solirubrobacterales bacterium | reverse complement strand
TCTGGGCCGCCAGCTACGGCCAGATCTACCCCGAGCTCCGCCGCCTCGAGGCCGCCGGGCTGGTCGAGGGCCAGGCGGACCCGACCGGCGGGAGGCGGCGGATCGTCTACAGGCTGACCGCCGCCGGTCGCGAGGAGCTGCGCCGCTGGCTCGCTGAGGAGCCTGAGGTCTACGAGGTCCGCGATGAGGGCGTCCTGAAGCTGTTCTTCGCGGCGGCGCACGGCGAGTCGGCACCGGCGACGCTGCGGGCGATGCACCGGCGCCATCTCGAGAAGCTCGGTCAGCTGCAGGCGATCGAGGCCCGCGAGGGACCGGAGGGCTACGCGGGGCTCGTGCTTCGCTACGGGATCGAGATGACGGCCTGGCAGGCGGACTGGTGCGAGCGCGCCGCCGCACGCCTCGAGGCCGAGCAGAAGACGGCGGCGTGATGTTCGACCGTCTCGCCAGGTTCATCTATGCACGCCGGCGCCTCGTGGGCATCGGCGCAGGCGTGTTCTTCGTCGTCGCCGTGGCAATCGGAGGCTCGGTCTCCAAGCACCTCGACCCCTACGGCAACGACGACCCGGCGACGCAGAGCGTCAAGGCCGACAACCTGATCGAGGCCAAGGGCTTCCGCTCGACCTCGGTCATCGTTCTCGTCAAGGGGGGAGCGGTCGACTCGAAGCTCCAGCGCGCCAAGGTCGAGAGGATCGCCGCCGAGCTCAAGGCGCGCAGCGACGTGGCGTCCGTGCACGGCTACTACGACACCGGCTCGCGGGCGTTCGTGTCAAAGGACGGCCGGGAGACCTACCTCGCCGTGGCCCTCCACCCCACCGACGACCGCGCCCTGCAGGACGCGTCCGGGCAGATCGACGACCAGCTCTCAAAGGAGAAGGGCGTGGAGGTCGGTGGCTTCGCGCTCGCGAACCAGCAGGTCAACAAGCAGACGGAGTCGGACCTGCGCCGGGCGGAGATCCTCGTCTTCCCGATCCTCTTCCTGCTCTCGCTGCTCTTCTTCCGCAGCGCGGTCGCCGCCGTCCTGCCGCTCATGGTCGGGGGCCTCGCCATCGTCGGGACGTTCCTGATCCTGCGGATCGCAGCCGAGTTTGGCTCGATCTCCATCTTCGCCCTGAACCTGACCACGGGCCTCGGCCTCGGCCTGGCAATCGACTACAGCCTGTTCATCGTCTCCCGCTACCGCGAGGAGCTCGCCCGCCGCGGCGTGGACTCAGGGCACGCGGAGGCCGGGCGCACCGAGCGCTGGGAGGCGCTGCGAGCCACCATGCGAACGGCTGGCCGCACCGTTCTCTTCAGCTCGCTGACGGTGGCGGCGGCGCTTGCCTCGCTGATGGTGTTCCCGCAGCGTTTCCTCTACTCGATGGGGATCGGCGGCGCGTGCGTGGCCGTCCTCGCCGCGGTGATCGCGATCGTGGTTCTACCCGCCGTGCTCAGCCTCCTCGGCCCGCGCGTGAACGCCGGCGCGCCCAGGTTCCTCCAGCACCGCGCCGACCGCGACGCGCGCTCGCTGCACTCCGGGTTCTGGTACCGGCTCTCGCAGTTCGTGATGCGCCGGCCCGTCGCAATCGCGCTTTCGAGCGCGACTCTCCTGATCGCTCTCGGGATCCCGTTCCTCTCGATCAAGTTCACGTCCGTGGACGCTCAGATCCTGCCGACGAGCGCCAGCGCACGCCAGGTCGACGATGCCCTGCGGGCCAACTTCCCGCCGTACCACGACACCCCGATCGAGGTCGTGGTCGACGGCGGAGGCAGCGCCGCGACCGCGAGCGTGAGCTCGCAGCTCGGCCACGTCGCGGGAATCGCAGCGGTCGAGCAGCCCACCCGCCTGGCCGGCGGGGTCAGCGTGATCGACGCGATCTCCACCCACCCGTTCATCGCCGGAGCCAGCAAGGACACGGTGCGCGCGATCAGGGCGCTGCCCGACCCGCCGGGCTCGAGTGTCCTCGTCACCGGCGCCAGCGCCCACTACGTGGACTTCCAATCGAGCCTCGTCTCGCACCTGCCGATCGCGCTGGCCATCGTGATCATCGCGACGCTCCTGATCCTCTTCGCGATGACCGGCTCGGTGATCCTGCCGATCAAGTCGCTGCTGATGAACGCCCTGAACCTCAGCGCCGTCTTCGGGATCCTCGTCCTGATCTTCCAGAACGGCAATCTCGAGGGGCTTCTCGGCTACACGAGCCAGGGCGCGCTCGAGGAGACAATGCCGATCCTCCTCTTCGCGGTGGCGTTCGGGCTCTCCACCGACTACGCGGTGTTCCTGCTCTCGCGGATCAAGGAGGCCCGCGACGGCGGAGCTTCTAACCGCGATGCCGTGGCCACCGGCCTCGAGCGCACCGGCCGGATCGTCACCGCCGCGGCGGTTCTCTTCTCGATCGCGATCGGTGCGTTCGCGACGTCGAAGATCGTGTTCATCAAGGAGAACGGCATCGGCACGGCGCTCGCGGTCCTGATCGACGCCTCGATCATCCGCGCCCTGCTCGTGCCCTCGCTGATGGCGCTCCTCGGCAAATGGAACTGGTGGGCGCCGGCGCCGCTGCGGCGCCTTCACGACCGCTGGGGCGTGAGCGAGTCCCCCGCCACCGCCCCGGCCCGGGCGCGCTCCTAAGACCTAAAGCCCGCAGCGGGGAGCGCCGATCAAACCCGTGTGAGCCGAAGGGGCGT
>JAWVFM010000263.1:0-12782 GCA_033856015.1 Solirubrobacterales bacterium | reverse complement strand
GGATGTCCGCGAGGCGATGGGCGTCGGCCCACCTCGATAGGCGAGACGCCGTCCGCTACGTCACCCGCCCCCTCTAAGCTCGCGGCTTGCAAGCCAGCGATCTGGACCTCGATCTCGACGCCTTCTCGGGCCCGTTCGACCTGCTGCTGGCGCTGGTCCTGCGCGAGGAGCTGAGCCTGGCCGAGGTGGCGCTTGGGGAGATCGTCGTCGCGTACGTCGAGCACCTCGATCGCGAGGGCGACCTGGACCTCGAGGCGGCGACGGAGTTCCTGGTGCTTATCGCCTCGCTCCTCGAGCTGAAGTCGCGACTGCTGCTGCCCGCGCCGGAGGAGGATGACGAGCCACTTCTCGGGCCCGAGGAGGCCGCAGACGAGCTCCTTGCCCGGATGCTCGAGTACCGCCGCTACCGAGCCGCCGCCGGGCACCTCGCCGAGCTCTTCGGCACCGGCCGGCGCTACCTGTACCGCTCCGCGCCCCCGCCGCCCGAGCTTCGCCGCGCCTCCCTGGACGCCGCACGCCACGTGTACGAGCCGGCCTCGCTCGCCGAAGCGCTCGGTGGCCTGCTGCGTACGCCGCCGCGGCCGGACACGAGCCACATCCGCCCGACCGTGTCGCTCGAGCGCCGTCTCGGCGTGCTCCGCGAGCTCCTACGCCGCGGGTCGGCGTTCGACTTCGACGATGCCTTCGGCTCCGAGGACCGGCTGACCCAGGCGGTCACGATCTTCGCCCTGCTCGAGATGCACAAGCGCGGCGAGGCGACCTGGGAGCAGGACGAGACTTTCGGGCCGATCAGGGTGACCGCGCGATGAGCGACTCGGCGGCCCCCCTTGAGCACGTGGTCGAGGCGCTCCTGTTCCTCGCTACGGAGCCCGTGTCTACGGCCGAGCTCGCCGAGGCATGCGAGGCCTCCGAGGCCGAGGTGGATCGCGCCATCGACCTGCTCGGCGAGGTGCTGAGCGAGGGCCGGCGCGGGCTCGTCCTGCGCGAGGTCGGGGGCGGCTGGACGCTCGCCACGGATCCGGCCGCCGAGTCCGCGGCCCGCCGCCTGCTCGCGAAGCCGAGGACGCCGCCGTTGACCCAGGCGCAGGCGGAGACACTCTCGATCGTCGCCTACCTGCAGCCAGTGTCCCGCCCGGAGATCGCCCGGATTCGCGGCGTTTCCTCGGAGTCCGCGGTCAGCACCCTTCACGAACGCGGCCTGATCGAGGAGTCGGGCCGTTCGCGCTTCGGCGCCGTCGTCTACAGGACCACGCCGCTCTTCGAGCGCCTCTTCGGGCTCACGGGCCTCGACGCGCTGCCGGACCCGGCGCAGTTCGACCCGACCCCGGAGGACGAGCGCGAGCTTCGCGAGCGTCTGCTTCGCGCGGGCGAGCAGCGCGCGACCACCTAGATGACCGATTCCAAATTCACGCACCCCCGGATGACGGCGCAGACCATCGCCGGATCGCCACCCGTGCCCTCGCCAATAGCCAACCGCTATTGGCTTCGGGACACGTGCGGCGCCCGGCTCGGCCTGCACCGCCCCCGCGGGCACGTCAATTCGGACTCGATCATCTAGCCGGACGCCATGCGGCTCGCGCGGTACCTGGCGCACAGCGGCGTCGCGTCGCGGCGGGCCGCCGAGGAGCTGATCCGCGCCGGGCGCGTGACGGTCGCCGGCGAGCGCGTGACCGACCCGGCGCGCGACGTGGACGAGTCGAGCGGAGTGGAGGTGGACGGCGAGGCGGTCTCTCCGGAGCCGCGAGAGGTCTGGATGCTCAACAAGCCGGCCGGAGTCGTCTCCACGGCGCGCGAACCGGGATCGCGTCCGGCGGTTGTCGAGCTCGTGCGCTCGACCCGGCGCCTGTACCCGGTCGGGCGCCTGGACGTCGACTCGACCGGCCTGATCCTGCTCACCAACGACGGCGAGCTTGCGAACCGGCTCACGCACCCTCGCTACGGGGTGCGGAGGACCTACAGGGTCCGGGTGCGCCGCTCCCTTGACGACACGCAGCTGCGGCGGCTGCGCCATGGGGTCGAGCTTGACGACGGGCCGACGGCGCCGGCCCGCGCCCGGCGCGTCTCGCCTCGCGTCGTGGAGCTCGAGATCGGCGAGGGCCGGAATCGCCAGGTCCGCAGGATGATCGAGGCGGTCGGCAACGAGGTCCTCGAGCTCCAGCGCATCCGCTTCGCCTCGCTGGAGCTGGGGGACCTCGCGGAGGGCCGGTCGCGGAGGCTCACGCCGGCCGAGGTCGACCGCCTCTGGAAGGATGGTGGGCGTGAGCGATGACCGACTCTGGGCTGTGCGGGGGGCGACCCAGGCAGCCGCAAACGAGGCCGCGGCGATCCTGGAGGCCACCGAGGAGCTGATGAGCGAGCTCCTCGCTCGAAACGACCTCGCGCCCGAGCGGATCGTGAGCTGCATCTTCACGTCCACCGACGACCTGGACGCCGACTTCCCGGCCGTCGCCGCGCGTCGGCTCGGGCTCGACTCCGTACCGCTTCTGTGCGCGCGAGAGATCGAGGTGCCGGGCGCGATGGAGCGCGTGATCCGCGTGATGGTCCACTACTACGCCCCTGCCGAGCACCGGCCGGCGCACGCCTACATGGGCGCCGCAAAGGCCCTTCGCTCGGACCTCCACTCCGCCCAGTAGCCCGTCGCGAAACGCCACGGGAATTCGTCACAGAGCGGAGCCGAAGCGCGCGCTAGAGTGATCGACTTCTCCCTGGCCGCTTGGCCAGGGAGGGGTTGTCATGGGACCGATGGAACGCCTCGCACACCTCGTCATCCGCCGCCGCCGGCGGATCTTCCTCGCCTGGATCGGGCTCACGATCTTCGGGATGATCGGCGCCGGGCAGGTGAGCAACCGCTGGGCTCAGGACTTCTCGATCCCCGGGTACTCGGCGTATGAGACGAACCAGAAGGCCCTGAAGACCTTCGGCACAGGCGAGCAGATGCCGCTCGTCCTGGCCTTCCACTCGGCCGGCGACATCACGAAGCAGCCGGGGATCGCCAAGGCGGTCGCCGCCGCCGTGAAGGAGAACCCCGGCTCGCGGGCGAGCTCATACTTCTCGACCGGCTCCGACGCCTATGTCTCCGCGGACGGGCACACGACGTTCGCCGAGGTCTACCCGGCGGGCCAGCAGAACTTCAACTTCAAGTCGACCACGCCGCAGACGCTCGCGGCGACGCGAGCGGCGACACCGGCCGGAGTCGACGCCCACGTCACCGGCACGCTCCCGCTGGTCGAGGCGGAGGGCGGCGCGAACGGGCCGAGCCTCGGTGTCGAGATCGCGATCGGGGGCGGCGGGGCGCTGCTGATCCTGCTCTTCGTCTTCGGGACCCTGCCGGCGGTGGTCATGCCGCTCGTGATCGCGGCGTGTTCCATCCTCACCACCTTCGGGCTGGTCTGGCTGCTCACGTACATAACGGACGTCTCGATCATCGTCCAGTTCCTGATCGCGCTGATCGGCCTGGGCGTGGCGATCGACTACGCGCTCCTGATGATCTTCCGGTTCCGGGAGGAGCTGGCGGGTGGCGCCGACGTCGACGCCGCGATCACGAAGACGATGCAGCGGGCGGGCCGTTCGGTCGTCGTCTCCGGCTCGACGGTTGCGATCGGGCTGCTCAGCATGCTCGTGATCCCGCTTCCGTTCATTCGGGCGATCGGCATCGGCGGGATGCTCATTCCCGCCGTCTCCGTGCTCGCGTCGATCACGCTCCTGCCCGCGCTCCTGTCGAAGCTCGGCACTCGGATCAACTCCGTGCGGCTGCTCCCGGCGCGATTCCACGCCGGCGAGTACGTCGACACTGGCTTCTGGGCCCGCTGGGCGCGCCTGGTCAACCGGCGACCCGCGCTGCTGGCGGGCATTGGCCTGGCCATCGTCGCGCTCCTCCTGATCCCGGCGTCGAAGCTCAACCCGAGCCAGGCTCAGGCCGCGGACCTTCCCGGCGCCGGCGACGCCTTCGCCGGCCGGGACCTGCTCGCCTCCTCCGGGATCACGCCCGGCGTGTACGAGCCGTTCTCGATCCTGGTCCAGGGCGACACCTCGACCAGGGCGCTCGCGACCGTCGTCTCAGAGGTCAACGGCACGCCGGGCATTGCGGGCGCGGTGGCACCCCCGGGGAGCGGGTGGCGCAAGGGGGACAGCGCGATCGTCGAGGCCTTCCCGAACGTCGACGGGGAGAGCAAGGCGATCCGCCCGATCATCGACGACCTCAAGGGCAGCGCTCTGCCGGCGGCGGAGAGCAAGATCGGAGGTGGCACGACCGCTTCGCTCGGAGGGGTCGCCCCGGAGAACCGCGATTTCGTGCATGCGGTCTACGGGAACTTCCCGTTCGTCCTGCTCTTCGTCGTCCTGCTGACCTACCTGCTCCTCGCCCGCGCGTTCCGGTCGCTGCTGCTGCCGCTGAAGGCCGTTCTCCTCAACCTGGTTTCCCTCGGCGCCGCCTACGGGATCGTCGTCTTCATCTTCCAGCAGGGCCACCTGTCCGACGCGATCTGGGGAGTCCAGGCGACGCAGGCGATCATCGCCTGGATACCGCTGATGATCTTCGCGTTCCTGTTCGGGCTCTCGATGGACTACGAGGTGTTCATGCTCACCCGGATGCGCGAGGCCTACGACCAGACGGGCTCCACCCCGCAGGCCATCCAGCTCGGCCTGATGAGGACCGGAAAGCTCGTGACCAGCGCCGCGCTGGTGCTGATGTTCGCGTTCTTCTCGATGTCGACGGGCCCCGGCGTGGACATCAAGCAGTTCGGGATCGGACTGGCCGCAGGCATCATCTTCGACGCGACCGTCATCCGCGCCCTGCTCGTGCCGGCGATCATGCGCCTGCTCGGCCGCTGGAACTGGTGGCTGCCCACCGGCCTGGCGAGGGTGCTCCGCGTCGAGCCCTCGGACCCGGTGCCCGAGACAACCTGAACCTCCTATTCTCGGCGCCGTGACCGTCACGTTCGCCCAGAAGCTCGCCCGGATGCCGCACTACGAGGCCGGCCTCGCGCATGACGCGGCGCGCGAGCGCTTCGGCGTCGAGGACGTGGTCAAGCTCGCTTCGAACGAATCCCCGTGGGGGCCGCACCCGGCGGTGATCGACGCCGTGGCGCAGGCGGCTGCGGGGGCCAACCGCTACCCGGAGCAGTTCTCGCCGACGCTCAAGCTGCGGATCGCCGAGCGCCATGAGACGGAGCCCGGCCGGGTCGCCGTCGGCAACGGGTCGTGCGAGCTCCTGCTGGCCGCCTGCGAGGCGCTCTGCGAGCCCGGCGCCGAGCTTGTCTTCGCCTGGCCGTCGTTCTCGATGTACCCGCATCTGGCGGCCCTCTCCGGCGCCCGCGAGATCCGCGTCCCGCTGGACGAGGACGGCACGCACGACCTCGAGGCGATGCTGGACGAGGTCACCGCGGCGACTCAGCTGCTGCTCGTCTGCAACCCGAACAACCCCACCGCCACCCACATACCCGCGGCCGAGGTTGCGGCGTTCGTGGAGCGCGTTCCGCAGCACGTCACGGTGATCCTGGACGAGGCGTACGCCGAGTTCCAGCTCCATGACGACCCGGACAGCGGGGTGGACCTGACCCGCCGCTTCCCGAACCTCGTCGTCCTGCGAACTTTCAGCAAGGTCTACGGCCTGGCCGGGCTGCGCTGCGGCTACGCGATCGGCTCCGCCAGGTTCCGGGCGGCCGTCGACGCCGTGCGCCAGCCGTTCAGCGTGAACCAGCTCGCCCAGGTGGCCGCCGCCGAGGCGCTGCGCCACCGCGACGACGTCGAGGACCGGGTTGAGCAGACGGTCGCAGCGCGGGTCCGCGTCGAGTCCGGCCTGGAGGAGCTCGGCATGCAGACGACGGAGTCGCACGCGAACTTCTCCTGGGTCGCCCTGGGCGAGCACGATGAGGCAGACGTCGTGCGGCGGCTGGGCCAGGCCGGCGTGATCGTGCGAGCCGGGGAGGGCCTCGGCGGGCCGGGCCATATCCGTGTCTCGTACGGCACCGCCGAGGAAAACGAGCGCTTCCTGCGCGCGCTGGCTGCCGCACTCGGCTGAACGCCGGGAGTTCCCGCGATTTGCGGAAATTCGGCGGCCGTGGTACAACCTCCGCGATGACCACCGCCTCCTCGTCGGCTCTTTTGGTCGCTCGTCCGAGTGCTCCGGCGTTTGCGTGGTCGTTTTATTACTGGCGATTTAGCTAGGCGTCCGGCGTGGCCGTAGCGGCCCCCCTAGCAGGAGACAGCAGCCGGACGCCGTATGCGCCCCTACCTGGGCGCTTCTCCGATCCTAGAACCAGGCTAGAAACGAACTCGAAAGGCTTACCGAAAAAATGATGATCGTGATGAAGGAAGGCGCCACGGACGAGGAGGTCCAGGCAGTCGTCTCGCGAGTGGAGTCGGTCGGGTGCTCGGCCCACATCTCCAAGGGCGACCTCCTGACCGTGGTCGGGGCGATCGGGGACCGCGACAGCGTCGCCTCGCTCGGCCTCGAGGGCGCACCCGGCGTCGACCACCTCGTGCCGATCCTGAAGCCGTACAAGCTCGCGTCGTCGCAGTTCCGCAAGGGCGAGCGGTCGGTCGTGGACGTCGACGGGCGCAAGGTCGGCGGCGACCACTTCGCGCTGATCGCGGGCCCCTGCACGGTCGAGAGCCGCGAGCAGACCCTCGACGTGGCGCGCGTCGTTGCCGACAGCGGGGCCACGATGCTCCGCGGGGGCGCCTACAAGCCGCGCACGTCCCCCTACTCGTTCCAGGGCCTGGGAGTCGAGGGGCTGCGCTTCCTCGAGGAGGCCAAGGCGGAGACGGGCCTGCCGATCGTCACGGAGCTGATGGACGTTCGCGACATTCCCGACGTCATCGAGGTGGCGGACGTCATCCAGGTTGGGGCCCGCAACATGCAGAACTACACGTTGCTGTCGGAGATCGGCAGGACCGGCGTTCCGGTGCTCCTGAAGCGCGGCCTGTCGGCCACGCTCGAGGAGCTGCTGATGGCCTCCGAGTACATCCTCAAGGAGGGCAACGAGAACGTGCTCCTCTGCGAGCGCGGGATCCGGACGTTCGAGACCGCCTACCGGTTCACGCTGGACCTCCTCGCCATCCCGGCGCTGAAGGAGATGACGCACCTGCCGATCATCGTCGACCCGAGCCACGCCGCGGGACGGCGGGACTGGGTGGCGCCGATGTCGCTGGCGGCCGCCGCGGCGGGAGCCGACGGGATCATCGTCGAGGTCCACAACGAGCCCGACGAGGCCATCTGCGACGGTCCCCAGGCGATCGCGACGGAGGTGTTCGCCGAGTACGCCGAGCAGGTCCGGCGTGCCGCCGAGGTCGCGGGCAAGGTCTTCAGCGCGGTCTAGATGAGCGCGTGAAGGTCGCGGTCCTCGGCGTCGGCCTGATCGGCGGCTCAATCGGGCTGGCGGCGCGGGCGCGGCTCGACGCCGAGGTTGCCGGCTTCGATCCCGACGGCGCGAACCTCGAGCGCGGCCTGGAGGTTGGCGCTCTCGACCGCTCCGCGGGCTCGGTGGCCGACGCCGTGTCCGGGGCCGAGCTGGTCTTCTGCGCGGCGCCGGTGCGTGCCCTCGGGCCGCTTGTCGCGGCTGCCCTCGCGTCGAGTGACCCCGAGGCCGCGGTCACCGACGTCGGCTCGACCAAGCGCGAGCTTCTGGCCGGGATGGCCGAGGCGGACGGCACGGAGCGGTTCATCGGCGGCCACCCGCTCGCCGGCGCCGAGACCGCCGGGGTCCAGAACGCTCGCGCCGACCTCTTCGAGGGCGCGCGCTGGTACCTCACGCCGACGGGCAACGCGAGCGGAGCCCACTACGACCGCGTCCAGCGGGCCATCGCCGAGCTCGGCGCGCGTCCCCAGGCAATCGACGCCGAGGCGCACGACCGCATGATGGCCACGGTCAGCCACCTCCCGCACGTCCTCGCCAACGTCCTCGTCCAGGAGGCTGCCGCTGCGCTCGCCGAGAGCTCGGACCGCCTGCCGGAGGTGGGGCCGAGCTTTCGCGACAGCGCCCGCATCGCCGGGGCGAACCCCGCGATCTGGGCCGACATCTTCGCCACCAATCGCGACGCCGTCGCGGGCGAGATCGACGCGGTCGTCCGCCGCCTCGCAGAGGCCGCCGAGCTGATCCGCGCGGGCGACCCCGACGCCGTCGGCGCCTGGCACGCGGGCGCCCTGGAGAGCCGCCGAGCGCTTCTGGAGTCCGAGCTCGCCGGCGGCCCGCTCTGCCAGCTGCGCGTGAGCGTCCAGGACCAGCCGGGCGCCGTCGCCGAGATCGCGCTCGCGCTCGGCCGTCAGAACGTCAACATCGTGGACATGGCGCTCTACCCGGCCGCGGATGCTCGGAGCGGCGGGATGTCGCTCTGGATCGCGGGCCAGGCCGAGGCCGAGCGCGCCGCCGCGGTGGTGGGAGAGCTCGGCCACGCCGTGGCCGTCCTCGGCGGCGAGAGCTGAGCCGGTGAGCGTCGCGCGCTTCGGGCCCGGTCCGGCCCTTCGGGGCGCGCTGCGTCCGCCGCCCGACAAGTCGATCTCCCACCGGGCGGCGATCGTCGCTGCCATGGGGGAGGGCGAGGTCGCGATCAGCAGCTACCTCGACGCCGCCGACACGCGCTCGACCCTTGCGGCCGTCGAGGCGCTGGGGGCTGGGGTCGAGGAGCGCGGCCGCTCTGACGGAGGTGTCGATCTGCGAATCCAGGGGATCGGCCTGCGGGGGCCGGGCGCCAAGGCGCCCGGAGGCACGCTCGACCTCGACGTCGGCAACGCCGGGACGCTCCTGCGACTGCTCCCCGGGTGGCTCGCCGGCCAGCCCGACGGGGCCTGGCGCCTGGACGGGGACGACTCGATCCGGCGCCGCCCGGTCGACCGGGTCGCCGAGCCGCTCGGCGCGATGGGCGCGTCGGTGTCGTGTCGCGACGGACGGCTGCCGCCGCTGACCGTCAACGCAGCTCCGCTTCACGGCGCCGCGCACCACCTGCCGGTTGCGAGCGCTCAGGTGAAGTCATGCCTGCTCTTCGCGGGCCTGCTCGCCGACGGCGAAACGGAGATCGTCGAGCCTGCTCCGAGCCGCAACCACACGGAGCTGATGCTCCGCGCCGCAGGGGCGGCGATCAGCGTCGAGGACCTGCGAACCCTCCCCGGGCTCGGCGGGCCTCCGGAGCGGCGACTGCGAGTGGCCCCTGTCGAGACCCTCGCCCTGGAGGCCGTCGACGTTCCGGGCGATTTCTCCTCCGCGGCCTTCTTCGCCGTCGCGGCGGCGCTGGTCGCCGGCAGCGACATCCGGCTCGAGCGAACGGGAATCAACCCGACGCGCGTCGGGCTCCTGGGCATCCTGACCCGCATGGGCGCCCCGATCTGGGTCGAGGACGAGGCGCATGCCCCGGGAGGCGAGCCGGTGGGGACGATCCGTGTGCGGCACGGGCCGCTCGAAGCGACTCGCGTCGACGCCGCCGAGGTCCCGATCACCATCGACGAGCTGCCCCTTGTCGCTCTCCTGGGGTGCTTTGCGGAGGGCAGCACCGTGGTCGCCGGCGCTCAGGAGCTTCGCCACAAGGAGTCGGACCGGATCGCCACGGTTGTCGCGGGCCTCGCCGGGCTCGGCGCCGACATCGAAGCTCGCGAGGATGGCTTCGCCGTGCGCGGAACCGGCGGCCTTCGGGGCGGCGCGCTCGAGTCCCACGGCGACCACCGGTTGGCGATGCTCGGCGCGGTTGCCGGACTGGCCTCGGCCGACGGGGTCCAGGTTTCCGGAATGGAGGCTGCCGCGGTGAGCTATCCGGGCTTCGAGGGCGACCTCGCCGGTCTCACGAGCTGAGCCGCAGCGGCGGGCGACTCTATCCTCGCGCCATGGTCATCGCCATCGACGGTCCCGCAGGGGCCGGCAAGTCGACCGTTGCGAGGGCGCTCGCGGCGCGCCTCGGATTCACCTACCTCGACTCGGGGGCCATGTACCGATCCGTTGCCCTGGCGGCGCTTCGCGCGGCGGCCGACCTCGATGACGGTGCGGCGCTCGGCGCGATTGCGCAGAGCGCCCGGATCGACCTCGACGGCGAGCGAGTCAGCCTCGACGGCGAGGACGTGACCGCCCCGATTCGCGCGCCGGAGGTGACGGCGGCGGCCTCGCGCGTCTCCGTTCACCCGGAGGTCCGAGCGGCGATGGTCGAGCGCCAGCGCTCGCTGATCGGCGCCGGCGGATGGGTCGCGGAGGGCCGCGACATCGGCACGGTGGTCGCGCCGGACTCGCCGCTGAAGGTGTTCCTTACCGCCAGCGGCGAGGAGCGTGCGCGGCGGCGAGCGGCCGAGAGCGGCGAGCACGTCGTTGAGGTGCTCGGCGCCATCGCCGAACGCGACTCTCGCGACACCGAGCGCGACCACGGCGCCCTGCGCGTGGCGGACGACGCGATCGAGGTGAGCACCGACGGCCTCGACGTCGACGCCGTCGTGGCGTGGCTCGCGGGGTTGGCGGCCGACCGGGGCCTTGCATGAGCGCGTCGCCGCCCGAGGTCGCGATCGTCGGCTTTCCGAACGTCGGCAAGTCGACGCTCGCCAACCGCCTGGCGGGCAGCCGGGAGGCGGTCGTGCACGCCGACGCCGGCGTGACCCGCGACCGCAAATCGCTCGACTGCGAGTGGAACGGCGTGCGGTTCCGGCTGGTTGACACCGGCGGGGTCGATCTGGCCGACGAGGGCGCCCTGGCGCGCGAGGTGCAGTCACAGGCGCGTCAGGCCATCGAGCAGGCCGTAGCCGTGGCGCTCGTGGTCGATGCGCGCGCCGGCCTGCGCCCGGGCGACGCCGAGGTCGCCGACATCCTCCGGCGCGGCGAGCTGCCCGTCGTGGTCGTCGCCAACAAGATCGACCGGGTCGAGGACGAGCCCCTGGCGGCGGAGTTCAACCGGCTCGGACTCGGTGAGCCCTTCCCGGTCTCCGCGTCTCAGGGCATGGGCACCGGCGACCTCCTCGACCGCCTCGCGAGCCTGGCGGCGGAGGGGGCCGTCGAGGGCGACACGGATCTCGACCGGATCGGGCTTGCCGTCATCGGCCGTCCGAACGTCGGCAAGTCCTCGCTCGTGAACTCCTTCCTCGGCGCCGACCGGGTGATCGTCTCCAACGTCGCCGGCACGACCCGCGATGCGATCGACACCGACGTGGAGGTCGAGGGGCGCCCCCTGCGGCTGGTCGACACAGCCGGCCTGCGCCGCCGCTCGAAGGTCGCCGGCACCGTCGACTACTACGCGCAGCTGCGCTCGCAGCGCGCAGCCGAGCGCGCCGACGTCGCGCTTGTCGTCTGTGACGCATCCGAGGGGATCACCGCGGAGGACCTGCGCGTCGCCGAGCTGGCGATGCACTCGGGCTGCGCGACGCTGGTCGCCCTGAACAAGTGGGACATCACGACTACGGACCTCGAGGACGCGACTGCGCGGCTCGACCGCCGCCTGCGCCAGCGGCCGCCCGTGATGACGGTTTCGGCCACGAGCTCGAGAAACGTGCCAAAGGTCCTTCGCCGCGCAATCGAGCTCGCCGACAAGCGCGCGAGCAGGATCGCCACGGCGGAGCTCAACCGCCTCGTCGGCGACATCGTGGCGAAGGTCCCGCCGCCCTCGCGCCGCGGCAAGCGCCTTCGCCTCTACTACGCGGCGCAGATCGAACGGCGCCCGCCGCGCTTCGCCATCCAGGTGAACGACCGGCGCCTGATCTCCCGCGATTGGGCGTTCCACCTCGAGAACCGGCTTCGCGAGGCGCACGGCCTGTGGGGCGTGCCGCTGATCATCGACTACATCCCGAAGGAGCGAAACCGGTGAGCATCAGACCCCGGCTCTCCGCCCTGCGCACTCGCTGGAAGCGCCTCGACACCTTCGCCAGACGCCGTGTCGGCGTCGTGGGCCTGGGCTCGTTGATCGCGGCCATCGCGGCCGCGCTTGCGCTGGTCTCCGACCGCAGCTCAACGCCCAGCGGCGCGGCACGACTGGTCCCCGCAGACGCCCTGGCGTACCTCCAGGTCGACACGGATCCGGCGTCCTCCGAGGTCCATGGCGCCACGGCATTCGCCAAGGGGCTGCCGATGCTCTCCGGACAGGTGGTCACGCGGCTCGAGTCCCCGCTCGACGCGATCGTCGCCGCAGGCCTCTCCCCGGGCGGCAACCGGCAGGGTTGGGTCGGCGACCAGGCTGCGGTTGCGTGGCTTGGCGGCAGCTACCCGCCGGCAACGGTCCAGTTCATCGCGGTCACCAACGAGAAGGGAGCCGACGCGTTCGCCCGTCAGCTGACCGGCGACCAGACCGGCACCCGGTACAGGGGGGTGACCCTCCGCACCGGGCGGCGGGGAGCGGCGGCCATCACCTCCAACTTCCTGGTCTTCGGGCCGCTGCGCGAGGTCAAGCTCGTGATCGACACCGCGATCGGCGACTCTGACTCGCTCTCCGGAGCAGGCGACTTCGCCGCCGCGACCGGAGCCTTGCCGGGCGGGGGCCTCGCCGAGGCCTACCTGGCCCCGGCCGGTATCACGGCGCTCGCCGGGCCGGGATCGTCGCTGTCGTTTCTCGGCCCCCTGGCCCGAGGCTCCGCCGCCCGTAGCCTGGCGCTCTCCGTCACGGCATCCACCAGCTCGCTCGATCTGACAGCGCGCACCTCTCTCGGCTCCGGCCAGGCAGGCCGCCCCTCGTTGGCGAACCTGAAGGCGTTCCAGGCCACGTTGCCGCAGCGGCTGGCCGCCGACTCACTCGCCTATGTCGGCGTCGGGCCCGGAGGCCGAGCGGCTCCGGAGGCGCTCGCCGGGCTCGGAGGCGTGGGCAGCGCGGTCAGGACGGCGTTCGTGGCCCTC
>JAWVFM010000262.1:0-6263 GCA_033856015.1 Solirubrobacterales bacterium | reverse complement strand
GGCAGGCGGCCGATGCCGTGCTCGCCGCGCGAGGCAAGCGCGCCTTCCTCGGGGTCGATTACCTGGATGCCGCGCTCGCGAAGCGTGGCCAGGTTCGCCTGGGTCGCCGCGTCGCGATACATGCGGTCGTTCATCGCCGGGGCGACGGCTCGCGGGGCCTGGCAGGCCAGGAAGGCGGTGGTCAGCAGCGAGTCGGCAATGCCAGCGGCGAGCTTCGCGATCGTGTTGGCCGAGGCCGGCGCCACGAGGTAGACGTCGGCGTTGGCGACGATCTCGAGGTGGCCGATCGGGTCGTGGTTCGGGGGCGGCTCGCCCGGGAACCCGCCGCGCATCGGATCGTGCCCGAACTCGTCGATCAGCACGGGCCCTCCCACGATCGCCTCGAAGGACGCGGCGCCGACGAAGCGGGTGGCGTTGGGGGTCATCAGGACCCGCACGCCGTGGCCGGCGCGGGTCAGAAGGCGTGCGAGCTCCAGCGCCCGATAGGCGGCGATGCCGCCACTGACACCGAGCAGGACCCGGGCCATCGCGTGGCCTCGCTACGCGGCGGGGCGGTCGCGGTAGTGGAAGTGGAGCTTGCCGGCCGCGAGCTCCTCGAGGGCGATGGTGAGGTAGTTGCCGGAATGCGTCTCGACCATCGGCGGAGTGAACTCCTCGTAGCTGCCCTCACCGAGCGCGCGGTAGTAGCTGTTCAGCTGGCGCGCCCGCTTGGCGGCGACGAGCACGGCGCCGTAATGGCTGCCGGTTCGCTCGAGGAGCTTGTCCTTGCGTGGCTTGATCATCGTCCCTCAGGATAGAGGAGCTCGGACCGGACCACGCGTTCGAGCTCTGAGGCTGCACGTTCGAGGTCGTCGTTGACGATCACGTGCTTGAACTCCTGCTGCGCCGCGAGCTCGGTCTCCGCGACGCGCAGCCGGTCGGCGATCGCCTCGTCGCTGTCGGCTCCCCGGGCCTCGAGGCGCTCCCGCAGCGCACCCGGCTCGGGAGGGGCGATGAACACCAGGACCGACTCGGGGAGCGCCGCGCGAACCTGCCGTGCACCCTGCACCTCGATCTCCAGGACCACCGACCGACCGGCGGCCAGCCGGCGCTCGACCTCGCTCCGCAGCGTCCCGTAGCGGTTGCCGCTGTAGGTCGCGTGCTCCAGGAACTCGTTGCGCGCCGCCCGGTCGTCGAAGTCGCGGTGGCTGAGGAAGTGGTAGTCGCGGCCGTCGACCTCCCCTGCCCGCGGCGCCCTCGTGGTTGCCGAGACCGAGAGCTCGAGGCCCTCGACGCGCTTCAGCAGCTCGCCGATCAGCGTCCCCTTGCCGACGCCGGAGGGCCCAGTGATCACGAAGACGCGCGCCGTCACGGCTCGTAATCAAAGACCGTGCGGCGGACGCGTGCCCCTCGGGGCTTCCGACGTTGGCTAGTGGCGCAGGAAGGCGACGAGCTCCGCGCGCTGGCGCTCGGACAGCCCGCCGATCGTCTTCGACGGCGAGATCCGGCACTGGGTGAGGATCTTGTTCGCCTTCACGCGCCCGTACTTCGGGACGGCGATGATCATGTCGAAGGCCTTTGCGGACTGCACGTAGTCGGGCGGGTCGAGCAGCAGGATCTCGATCTTGACCTTGCCGGCCTTCAAATCACGCTTCAGCTGGGCACGCGCGGTGCGAATCTCGTTGGCCCGCCGCAGGGCCTTCATCCGCTGATCGTGGCTTCTCTCCGGCACTCCGGATGGTGCTATGTCCACGGGGGGCGCCACGGCGCCAATATAACCCGGCGGCCTGGCCACGCACGCCGATTCGGCCACTTTTTGGTCAAATTCGCATCGACCTCAAGTTGAGGTCGAAGGAGCGCGAACTTCTCGAAGCTCCGACAGGCTGTCAAACCCGTACCGCCGGAGCTCCTCGGAGAGCTCCGCGAGGACCCTCGTCGCGGCCCCCGGGTCGCGGAAGGACGCCGTGCCGACGGCCACCGCGGTGGCGCCGGCGGCGAGGAATTCGGCGGCGTGGCGGCCGGACTCGATGCCACCCATGCCGATCACGGGCAGCGAGACCCGCGCCGCGACGCGCGCCACCTGGTCGAGCGCGATCGCCCGCACGGCCGGGCCGGAGAGGCCACCGCTGCCTGCCCCCAGCCACGGCTCGAACGTCTGTGGGTCGGTGGCGCGAGCGCGGATCGTGTTGATGAGCGACACGGCGTCCGCACCGGCCTCCTCGGCGGCCGCGGCAATCGCGCCCGGGTCGGACGCGTTGGGCGTCAGCTTGACGATCAGCGGCTTGGGGCAGACGGTCCGCAGCGCCTCGACGAGCGAGGCGGTCTCCTGCGCGCTGGCGCCGACGATCAGCCCCGACTCAACGTTGGGGCACGAGACGTTCAGCTCGAGGGCGGCGACCTCGCTGCGCGCGGCGACCGCGGAGACGACTCGCTCGAAGTCGTCGTGGCTCGTGGCCATCACCGAGACGATCAGGGGCACCGGCAGCTCAGCCAGCGCCGGAAGGTCCTCGGCCAGGAAGCCCGCGAGCCCCTTGTTCGGCAGGCCGATCGAGTTGATGAGGCCCGAGGGCGTCTCGTAGAGGCGCGGTGGCGGGTTGCCGGCGCGCGGCTCGGGGGTGATCGTCTTCGAGACGAAGCCCGAGAACGGGAACCGCGCGAGGAGGTCATCGCCGAACGCCCGCCGCGCCGCGAGCGCGTCGAAGGTGCCCGACCCGTTCAGCACGGGGTGCTCCAGTCGCAGGCCGGCGATCTCCACGCCGAGGTCGGTCAATGCCCGGACCCCGCCACCAGCGCCGTGGCAATCGCATCGGCTCGGACGACCGGCCCGTCGACGCACACCCGCATGTACCCGCCCGTTGCGAGCGGGACGGCGCACCCGAAGCAGGCGCCGAAGCCGCATGCCATCGGCGCCTCCATCGCCAGCTCTGCGGGAACCGAGCGCTCGGCGCAGATCGCG
The DNA here is from genome assembly GCA_033856015.1 of Solirubrobacterales bacterium. Lineage (GTDB taxonomy): Bacteria > Actinomycetota > Thermoleophilia > Solirubrobacterales > 70-9 > JAWVFM01. The sequence goes on along the minus strand of JAWVFM010000262.1, from coordinate 3,328 downwards.
CGCACCGCCTCGAGCATCGCCGGAGGCCCGCACGCGTACACCCCGGCGGTGCCCGCGTCGTCGCCCTGAAGCATGACCGCGAGCAGGTCGGTCACGTAGCCCTTGTGGCCGGCGTGGCCGTCCTCGCTGGCCAGCCGGATCTCGCTGCAGTCGAAGAGCTCGAGGCCGCCCGAGTGGGCCTCGTCGCGAAACCCGAGGAGCGTGCGAGCCGGCGTGCCCGCCGCCGCCAGGCTGCGGCGCAGGAGGGCGAGCGGCGCGATCCCGATGCCCCCGCCGACGAGGATCGCACCGGCCGCGCCGGGCGCCAGCTCGGCCAGCGATGAGAACGGGGCACCGAGCGGCCCGACCACGCGCAGGACGGCGCCGGGCTCGAGGGCCGCGAGGGCCGCCGTCCCGGGGCCGACGGCCTCCAGGAGAAACTCGAGCACGGTGCCCTCGCCCCGTGGCTCGGCGGCCGCGACCGAGAAGGCGCGAGCGAGGAACGGGCGTCCGCCCTCCCCTTCCCACGGCTCTCCCGCGAGCATGTAGAACTGGCCTGCGCGCGGCGGCGGACCAGCGGCGTCGAGCGCCGAGAAGACGACGTAGCCGCCGGTCTCCCGCCGGCCGACGATCCGGCACTCGCGTCGACCGAACGGCGCGAGGACGCGCTCGGTCACGAGCCGGCCCGCGGCGCCTCGGCTGCGGGCTCGGTGGCGTGAGTCTCGTAGAGCTCCTGAAGGCTTCGCGGCTCCGGCGGGTCGGAGCGCTGGGCGGCGATCGCGCGGACCGCCGCGGACGCGCCGGTCATCGTCGTGATGCACGGCAGGCCGTGGCGCACGGCAGCGTTGCGAATCTCGTAGCCGTCGCTGCGGGCCCCGCCACCCGTTGGCGTGTTGATGACCATGTCGACGGAGCCAGAGCGGATGTAGTCGACGACGTGCGGAGAGCCCTCGCCGATCTTGTTGATCCCCTTCACCGGCACCCCCATTCGCGAGATGGCCTGGGCGGTGCCGCGTGTTGCGATGACGTCGAAGCCCATGTCGTGAAAGCGCGCCGCCAGCTGCGTCGCCGCTGCCTTGTCGGTGTCGGTCACCGTGATGAAGATCGTCCCGCCGGTGGGCAGGGAGACGCCCGCGGCGGCCTGCGCCTTGCCGAACGCGGTGGGGAAGTCGGCGGCGATGCCCATCACCTCGCCGGTCGACTTCATCTCTGGCCCAAGAACGGTGTCGGCCCCGGCGAACCGCGCGAACGGCAGGACGGCCTCCTTGACGCTGACGTGCTTCGTGGACGCCTTCGGGATGTGCTGGTCGGCAAGGCGCTCTCCGAGCATCAGCCGGCAGGCGATCTTCGCAAGGGGCGCGCCAATCGCCTTCGAGACGAACGGAATGGTGCGTGAGGCGCGCGGATTGGCCTCGATCACGTAGAGCTTGCCCGCGGCGACGGCGTACTGGATGTTGATGAGCCCGATCACGCCGAGCTCGAGGGCGATGCGCTCGGTGGTGGCGCGGATCTCCTCCAGCATCTCCTCGCCGAGGCTGAGCGGCGGGATCACGCATGCCGAGTCGCCCGAGTGGACGCCGGCCTCCTCGACGTGCTGCATGATCCCCGCGACGCACGCCTCCTCGCCGTCACAGAGCGCGTCGACGTCGACCTCGATCGCGTCTTCCAGGAAGCGGTCGAGCAGGAGCGGGTGTTCCTGCGAGGCCTTCACGTTCGCCTTCAGGTAGGCGGCGAGGGTGTCCTTCGAGTAGCAGATCTCCATCGCGCGCCCGCCGAGCACGTAGGAGGGACGGACCAGGAGCGGGAAGCCGACGTCCTCGGCGATCGCGAGCGCTTCGTCGGCTGACAGGGCCGTCCCATACGGCGGGTGGGCGATGTCCAGGCGGCGCAGGAGCGCGCCGAAGCGACCACGGTCCTCGGCCAGGTCGATCGCGTCCACCGGTGTGCCGAGCAGGGGCACGCCGGCGCGCTCGAGCTCCGCGGCGAGACGCAGCGGCGTCTGTCCGCCGAACTGGACGATCACGCCCTCCGGCTTCTCGACCTCGAGCACCGCGAGGACGTCCTCGGCGGTGAGCGGCTCGAAGTACAGGCGGTCGGAGGTGTCGTAGTCGGTCGAGACCGTCTCCGGGTTGCAGTTGATCATCACCGCGTCGCGGCCGGACTCGCGGACCGTCATCGCAGCGTGGACGCAGCAGTAGTCGAACTCGATGCCCTGGCCGATCCGGTTCGGCCCGGATCCGAGGATCACGACCGAGGCGTTGTCGCCGCGCCGCACCTCGGACGCAGCGGTGCGCTCGTGCGCCGAGTAGTAATAGGGCGTCGCGGCCTCGAACTCGGCGGCGCAGGTGTCGACCGCCCTGTAGCTGCGCACCAGGCCGGCGGTCCCGTCACCCTCCAGGGCGAGGTCGCGCAGCTCGCGCAGGAACCAGGGGTCGATCGAGGTGCGCTCGTTCAGTTCCGCCACGGTCGCCTCGCGGCGAAACGCCTCGAGCACGAGGTCGAAGCGGTCTGAGGACGGGGTCTCGAGGCGCACCAGCAGGTCGTCCAGGTCGTCGGGAATGTCCGCCTCGGAGTCGAGCTCGCGCGAGCGCATCGCCTTCGCGAACGACTCGCGGAACGTGCGGCCGATCGCCATCGCCTCGCCCACCGACTTCATGTGGGTCGTGAGAGCTCCCTCGGCGCCCGGGAACTTCTCGAACGCGAAGCGCGGCATCTTGGTGACCACGTAGTCGATGGTGGGCTCGAAGGACGCGGGCGTCGCCCGGGTGATGTCGTTGGGGATCTCCTCGAGCGCGTAGCCGACGGCGAGCTTGGCCGCGATCTTCGCGATCGGGAAGCCGGTGGCCTTCGAGGCGAGCGCCGAGGAGCGCGAGACCCGGGGGTTCATCTCGATGACCACGATCTCGCCCGTCTGCGGGTTGACGGCGAACTGGATGTTCGACCCGCCGGTCTCGACACCCACGGCGCGGATCACCTTGATCGCCTGGTCGCGGAGCTCCTGGTAGAGCGGGTCGGTGAGCGTCTGCGCGGGCGCGACCGTCACGGAGTCGCCGGTGTGGACCCCCATCGGGTCGACGTTCTCGATCGAGCAGATGACCACGACGTTGTCGTTTCGGTCCCGCATCAGCTCGAGCTCGAACTCGCCCCAGCCGATCACGGACTCCTCGACGAGGACCTGGTTGATGGGGCTCGCGGCGAGGCCTTCGGAGACGACCTGGAGAAGCTCGGTCCTCGTCGTCCCCACTCCCCCGCCCTGCCCGCCGAGCGTGAACGCCGGGCGAACGATGGCCGGGAGCTGGATGGACCCGTCGCCGACCCCGGCCTCGACCTCTGCGACCGAGGTGACGAT
>JAWVFM010000261.1:0-12151 GCA_033856015.1 Solirubrobacterales bacterium | reverse complement strand
TCCAGTGGCCGCCGCCGAGCTTCACGACCCACTGGTTCAGCGCCGCTTTCCACAACGCCGCGGCGAAGGACGCGCTGAAGACCTCGGTCGAGGTCGGGCTCGCCGCGACGGCGGTCGCGCTCGTGCTGGGGACGCTCGCCGCGCTCGCCGTCGCCCGGCACCGGTTCTTCGGGCGCGAGACGATCTCGTTCCTGGTCATCCTCCCGATCGCCCTGCCCGGAATCGTCACCGGCGTGGCGCTCTCGGACACCTTCACCCAGGTGCTCGGCATCGGCCTCAGCCTGCTCACCGTGATCGTCGGCCACGCCACCTTCTGCATCGTGGTCGTCTACAACAACGCGGTCGCCCGCCTGCGGCGCAGCTCGGCCTCGTTCGAGGAGGCCTCCGCCGACCTCGGCGCGCACACCTGGCAGACGTTCCGCTACATCACGCTGCCGAACATGCGCTCCGCGCTCGCGGCCGGCGCGCTGCTCGCGTTCGCCCTGTCCTTCGACGAGATCATCGTCACCACGTTCACCATTGGCGCCGGCCAGCAGACCCTGCCGATCTGGATCTTCGACAACCTCTTCCGCCCGAACGAGCTGCCCATCGTGAACGTGGTCGCGCTCTTCGTCGTGCTTCTGTCCGCGATCCCGGTCTACCTCGCGCACCGGCTGACGCGCGACGAGGGCGTCACGACCCGCGGCGCAGGCGTGGCGGTCTAGCCGGTCGTCCGCAGGCGGTGGGTGGCGACGCCGGCCGCGGAGTGGCAGCGAAGGAGGCGGTTGGGGCGACTTATGCCCGGTATGCGGCGATAAGTCGCCCCGGCGTTCGGCGGAGGCCGCTAAGCGCCTGCGTCCAGGTACTCGCGCATCGAGGCCGTGAAGCTGTCGAGCTTGCGCTCCACCTCGCCGGCGTCGGCCGCCGGCAACATGTAGATCGCGCGCTCGACGCCGGCCTCCTCGTAGCGCTGCAGGAGCGCGGGCTCACGCGGCGGCAGCTGCAAGCTCACGGGGAGCTTGCCGCGACCGGCCTCCGCGCCCAGGCGCTGTAGCTTCTCCACGCGAGCGATGATCTTCTCGTCGTCGCCGACGCGGTTCGGCAACCAGCCGTCGCCGTAGGCGATGACCCGGTCGTAGACGGTCTTCCCGTTCCCGCCGACCAGGATCGGCGGGTGCGGCTTCTGGAGCGGCTTCGGCCAGCACCAGATCGGGTCGAAGTCCACGTGCTTGCCGTGGTAGGACGGCTCGTCCTCGGTCCAGATCGCCTTCATCGCCTCCACCCGCTCGCGCAGAAGCCCGAAGCGCTTCGAGGGGTCGGTCCCGTGGTTGGCCATCTCCTCGACGTTCCACCCGGCGCCGACGCCGAAGATCACGCGGCCGCCGGAGAGCACGTCGACGCTCGCCACCTGCTTCGCGGTGACGATCGGGTCGCGCTCGACCACCAGGCAGATCGCCGTCCCGACCTTCAGCCGCTCGGTGGCCGCGGCGGCGGCCATCATCGAGACGAAGGGATCGTGGGTGCGCCAGTACTCGCGCGGGAGCTCGCCCCCGGCCGGGTACGGCGTGTCCCGGCTCGCCGGGATGTGGGTGTGCTCCGTGAAGAAGAGCGACTCGAAGCCGCGCTCCTCGACCATCCGCGCCATCGTCGGCGGATCGATGGTCTCGTCCGTGGCGAAGTAGGAGATGCCGAAGTCCATCGCCCGCAGCCTATCCGGCGGGGCGCCGGGCGCCGGCAGCGCCGCGGCCACGCTTGCCGCGGCCTGCCTACTTCAGGACGCGGATCAGCTTCTTGTTGACGAACTCGTCCATCCCGTAGGGACCGAGCTCCCGACCGAAGCCGGAGCGCTTGACCCCCCCGAACGGCAGCTCGGCGCCGTCGGCGAGGACGCCGTTCACGAAGACCATGCCGGTGTCGAGGCTGTCGGCGACCCGATCGGCCTGCTCGGAGTCGGTCGTGAAGACGTAGGAACCGAGCCCGAACGGCGTGTCGTTGGCGACCGCGACCGCCTCGTCCTCGGACGCGACCCTGTAGACGCTCGCGACCGGGCCGAAGAACTCCTCGCGGTAGGCGTCGCTCTCCGGGCTGATCCCCGCCAGCACCGTCGTGCCGAAGAAGTTGTCCTTGCGCCCGCCGTCGAGCACCACCTCGGCGCCCTGGGCCTTCGCCCGGTCGAGCTGGTCCTGGAGGCGATCCGCCGCGGTCGACGACGAGAGCGGCCCCATCGCGGCGTCCTCGGTGGGATCCCCGGGCTCCGTCGCCTTCATCTTCTCCGTGAACTTCGCGAGGAAGTCGTCGTACAGGTCGTCGGCGACGATGAAGCGCTTCGCGGCGTTGCAGGACTGGCCCGTGTTGTCGAGGCGCGCCTCGACTGCGGAATCGACGACCTCGTCGAGGTCCTCCGTCGCCAGCAGGATGAACGGATCGGAGCCGCCGAGCTCGAGCACGACCTTCTTCAGGTTGCGCCCGGCAACCTCGGCGACGGCGGAGCCGGCCCGCTCGGAGCCGGTGACGGAGACGCCGCGGACGCGCGGGTCGGGGATCACCGTCTCGGCGATCTGCTCGTTGGTCGCGAGGATCGTCTGGAACGCCCCCTCGGGGAAGCCGGCCTCGTCGTACATCGCCTGGATCGCCTCGGCCGACTCCGGGCATTGCGGCGCCGGCTTCAGCAGGATCGAGTTGCCGACGATCAGGTTCGGGCCGGCGAAGCGGGCCACCTGGTAGTAGGGGAAGTTCCAGGGCATGATCCCGAGCAGCGGCCCGAGCGCCGTGCGGCGGATGACCGCCGTGCCCTCGCCCGCGAGCAGCTCGATCGGCTCGTCCTTGAGGAAGTCCTCGGCGCGCTCCGCGTAGTAGCCGTAGATGTCGCCGCAGAAGTCGACCTCGCCGAGCGCTTGCTCCATCGGCTTGCCCATCTCCTTGACCACGATCGCGGCGAGCGTCTCGCGGCGCTCGACGTGGAGCTCGGCAACGCGCTTGACCTTCGCGGCGCGCTCGGCGACCGAGAGCGAGCCGAGTGCCTCACGGGCCTCCCAAGCCTTGGCGATGGCGGCGTCGAGCGCGTCGCCGGAGATCTCGGGGTACTCCTTGAGCGTCTCGCCGTTGGCGGGGTTGACGACTGCGTACATGCTCATCTTGCTCCACTCCTAATCTGGTCGATGGCTTCTCGTTGACTACCCGATGCTCGACGGCGCCGCACTCAACGCGCCGGCGTTGCTCGGCTCGCCGTCGCGCCTGCGCCGTCGGCCCCGGGCGGGCCGCCGTTGGCGCGCTTGGGGATGCCGAGCACTTCGTCGGGTGATACGTACTCGCCGCCGACGCCATCGGCGACGGCGGGATGGGTGATCCTGCCGCCGGCGACGTTGATGCCCAGCTTCAGGCCCGGGTCGCGGCGGGACGCCTCGACGACGCCGTTGTCGGCGAGCGAGAGGACATAGGGAAGAGTCGCGTTGGTGAGGGCGTACGTGGACGTGATCGGCACCGCGCCGGGCATGTTGGTGACGCAGTAGTGGATGATCCCGTCGACCTCGAAGGTCGGCTCGCGGTGGGTCGTGGGACGCGAGGTCTCGAAGCACCCACCCTGGTCGATGGCGACGTCCACCAGGACGGCCTGCGGCTTCATCAGGGCGAGCTGCGAGCGGCGGATCACGTGCGGCGCTCGCGCCCCGTGGACGAGGACGCCTCCGATCACGAGGTCCATGTCCGGCAGCCGCTCCTCGATCGAAAGCGTTGACGAGAACACGGTCGACGCCCGCCCGCCGAAGGCGACGTCGAGCTCGCGGAGCTTCTCGATGTTGGTGTCGTAGACGAAGACGTCGGCCTCCATCCCGATCGCGATGAACGCGGCGTTCATGCCGACCGCGCCCCCGCCGATGATCATCACGTTCGCGGGCGGCACCCCGGGGACGCCGCCGAGCAGGATACCCCGGCCGCCGAGCGGCCGCGCGAGCATGAAGGCGCCCGCCAGCGTGGCGATCTTCCCAGCGACCTCCGACATCGGGGCGAGCAGAGGCAGTCGTCCGTCCGGGTCCTCGACGGTCTCGTAGGCCACGCAGATTGCGCCCGAGTCGACGAGACCCTGGGTCAGCTCCGGCGCTGGCGCCAGGTGGAGGTAGGTGAAGAGGAGCAGGTCGGACCGGATCCGCTCGACCTCCTGCGGCTGCGGCTCCTTGACCTTCAGCACCATCTCAGCCTCGGACCAGACGTCGTCGGCGCCCGGGACTATCCGCGCGCCCTGGGCCTCGAAGTCGGCGTTGGAGATCGCGCTGCCGACGCCGGCGCCGTCCTGGATCAGGACCTCGTGGCCATGCTCGGCAAGCTCGCGGGCCCCGATCGGCGTGAGCGCGACGCGGTACTCGTCCGCCTTGACCTCGGCGGGAACGCCGACCTTCACTCTTCCTGTCCTCCTTGGCTCCGTTCGGTTGTCATTCTCATCGAACCAGCTCCCGAGCGCGCAGCGCGAGCCAGAGCTCGATGCGGTCGGTCGCCCGCGCGAGGTCGCGGCCCGTAAGCTCCTCGATCTTGCGGATCCGGTAACGGAGGGTGTGGCGGTGGCAGTAGAGCTCGCGGGCCGCTCGCTCCCAGTTTCCGTTGTGCTCGATGTAGGCCTCCAGGGAACGCAGCAGCTCGCCGCCGTACTGGCCTTCGACGCGCTCGATCGGATCCAGCAGACCGTCGCTGTACAGCCGCAGCGCGTCGTCGTCCTGGAGCGAGAGCAGGAGCGTGAAGGCGCCGAGGTCGCGATGCGAGGCGACCTCGGGAGCGTCGCCGTTCGCGAACGCCGTTGCCTCCAGGGCGCACCGAGCTTCGTGGAAGGCGCGCCTGGCGGCGTCGACCGGGAGGGCGCGCGACGCGCCGACCCGCACGGTTCCGTGGCGCCCGGCGAGCGCCTTGCGCGCCTCGCGCGCGACCTCGATCGGGTCTCCCGCCGCGTCGATGACCGCGCACAGGAGTGGCTTGCCGGGCCCCGACGTGGTGGCCACCAGGGCCGGGACGCCGGCGGCCTGAAGCGCGGCCTCGAGCGCTGCCTCCCCGGCCTCGGGGTCGTCCAGCTCGAAGACCAGCAGGGCGGCCTGCTCGCCGATCCCGAACGGCCCGAGGCGACCGTGAAGCTCGTGCGAGTCGAGCCGGCCGCTCAGCGCCTCGGCAAGGAGGTTGCCGGCAAGCCGGCGCTCGGTCTCGCGCACCACGCGCTCGCGCATGAGCTCGAGGCCGGCGACCATCGCGCCGTGCCGAGCGACCAGCCGCGCGAAGTCGTCAAGCGGCTCGGCGCTCACCACGGTCAGCCACCCGACTGGTGAGGCGCCGCGACGGCCAGGGACCGGAACGGAGAGCGACCGCCCGGCAAGCGATCGGTGACGAGGCTCGAAGGGGCCCACCGATGCCGACGCGGCCTGGCCTGCGACCTCCTGGCCCAGCGCTTCGAGCGCCGTGGCGCCGGGCGAGGAGCCGCGGCGGTGGACGGCGATCTCCTCACCGGTGGCGTCGTTCAGCACGGCGACGCCGCCTGCCGCGCCGGCGATGGTCGCCAGGATCTCCTTGAGCCCGCGGCCCTCGATGACCAGGCGCTCGAGGCGCTCGTGCAGCCGTGCATCGCGCTGCAGCACGTCGTACTCCTCGTTGACCAGGCGCGAGAAGGCACGCTCGGTGATCGCGATGAACGGCATCTCGTAGGGCACCTCGAAGAGGGGCAGGCCGGATGCCGCTGCCGCATCGATCATCGGCTTCGGCAGCGAGCGGTGCGTGAAGCCGGTGCCGAGGCCGAGGCCGGCGAGGTCGTGCTCGGCAAGGCGCTCGACGTAGTGGCGCTGCCGGGCTGCGCTCGAGAGCCCGATGCCGGTGGTCAGCAGGAGCTCGCCGCCCGAGAGCCACTGCGTGGGATCCTCGAGCTCGGAGATGTGCACCCAGCGGATCGGCCCCTTGGCGCGCTCACCGGCAACCGCCAGCTCGAGCCCGCAGTCTCTAACCAGTGACTCGACGCTGAGCATCGGCCCGGGCCTTCTTCTCCTCAGGACCGCCGGCCGTCGACGAGCGCGCCTGGAGCTGCTGCCAGGCCTCCGTGAGGACCGGCCGCAGGATGCCCTCGATCTCCTCGAACTGCTCGGTGTCGCAGATGAGGGTCGGCGAGAGCTGGATGACCGGGTCTCCTCGGTCGTCGGCCCGGCAGATGAGGCCGCGCTTGTAGAGCTCGCCTGAGAGGAACCCGCGCAGGAGCCACTCGGACTCCTCGTCGTCGAACTCGGTCTTGGTCTCCTGGTCCTTGACCAGCTCGATCGCGTGGAAGAACCCGGCGCCGCGGACGTCGCCGACGATCGGGATGTCGCGGAGCGAGTCGAGCATGGCGCGGAACTCCCCCTCCTTCTCGCGGACGTGGCCGCAGATGTCCTCGCGCTCGAAGACCTCGAGGTTGGCGAGCGCGACGGCGGCGGCGACCGGGTGGCCGGCGAACGTGAAGCCGTGCGTGAACGACGCCTTGCCGTCCATGAACGGCGCGGCGACCTTGTCGGAGGCGATCATCGCGCCCATCGGCACGTAGGCCGAGGTGAGCGCCTTCGCCGAGGTCACGATGTCCGGCTGGTAGTCGTAGCGCTCGCAGCCGAAGTAGTGGCCCAAGCGGCCCCATGCGCAGATCACCTCGTCGGAGATCAGCAGCACGTCGTAGCGATCGCAGATCTCGCGGACCCGCTGCCAGTAGCCCTCCTGCGGCGGGATGCAGCCGCCGGCGTTCTGGAGGGGCTCGAGGATCACGGCCGCGACGGTCTCCGGGCCCTCGTAGATGATCTTTTCCTCGATCTGGTCCGCGGCCCAGAGCGGGTCGCGGTCCTCCGGCCAGTGGTAGCTGTTGGTGTTCGGCACCTGCAGGCCGCCCGGGACGAGCGGCTCGAACTCGGTGCGCAGGGCGGTGATGCCCGTGGCTGCCAGGGCTCCCAGCGTGGTCCCGTGATAGGCGACCTCGCGGGTGATGAACTTGATCTTGCGCGGGTTGCCGGTGTGCTGGTGGTAGGCGCGGGCCAGCTTGATCGACGACTCGACCGCCTCCGACCCGCCCGACGTGAAGAAGACCCGGTTCAGGTCGCCGGGCGCCAGCGAGGCGATCTTCGCCGCAAGCTCGATCGCGCGCGGGTGGGCGTAGCTCCACACGGTGAAGAAGTCGAGCTCGCGGACCTGCCGCGCGGCGGCATCGCCCAGCTCGCTGCGGCCGTGGCCGGCGTTCACGCAGAAGAGCCCGGAGAGCCCGTCGAGGTAGCGCTTGCCGTGAATGTCGTAGACGTACGGGCCGTCGCCGCGCGCGATGATCGGCACCTCATGGTCGGCGTCGTAGCCGCCCATCCGGGTGAAGTGCATCCAGAGGTGCTTGAGAGCGAGCTCCTGGAGCTCGGCGGGATCCAGATCAATCGCCGCGGGGGCCTCGTGAGTCGTCGCCATCCGCTTTCTCCTTCCCGAGAAGCCGGGTCAGTACAGGTAGTCGAACGGTATATCCAAAGTGGCCCTAAGGCAAGGACATCCGCGTTGAAACATGTTCAGGATGATTATCCACTATGGACAACGCACGCCTGAAATGTTAGGACTTTCGCCACTTGCGAGACTGGTCTGATTCGGACATAGTTAGCGGTGGAGGGGCGCCGAATCGGCGTCCGCCAGACGGGACCATCGCATCGCAATCGTGAACGAGGAAGATATGGAGGTGGGTGGCACCTCAAGCCCGGCACCCGGAGGGACGGCGGAGCCGTGTGTGGAGCTCCGCGAGATCACCAAGGCCTTCGGCGACCTGGTCGCCGTCGACGCCCTGAGCCTGGCGCTCGAACAGGGTGAGTTCTTCACGATGCTCGGCCCGAGCGGCTGCGGCAAGACGACGACGCTCCGCATGATCGCCGGCTTTGAGCAGCCCACGGAAGGGCGCATCCTGATCGACGGCGACGACGTGGCCGGCATCCCGGCCTTCCGGCGCCCGACGAACACCGTCTTCCAGAGCTACGCGCTCTTCCCGCACCTCTCCGTGACCGAGAACGTCGCGTTCGGCCTGCACCGCAAGAAGGTGGCGAAGGACGAGATCTCGAAGCGGGTGGCCACCGAGCTCGAGCGGGTCGGGCTCGCGGCCGAGGTGAACCGCAAGCCGAACCAGCTCTCCGGCGGCCAGCAGCAGCGCGTCGCCCTGGCGCGGGCGCTCGTGAACCTGCCGAAGGTCCTCCTCCTCGACGAGCCGCTCGGCGCCCTGGACCTCAAGCTCCGCAAGGGGCTCCAGGTTGAGCTCAAGAAGATCCAGCGGGACGTGGGCATCACCTTCGTCTACGTCACGCACGACCAGGAGGAGGCGCTCACGATGTCCGACCGGATCGCGGTGATGAACCGCGGCAAGGTCGAGCAGGTCGACGTGCCCGAGAGCGTCTACTCGCGCCCGACGACCACGTTCGTGGCGGGCTTCATCGGCGTCTCGAACCTCATGCCGGGGAGCGTCAGCTCCAGCGGCGTGGTCCGGCTCGACAGCGGCGTCGAGGTCAGAGCCGATACCGACGGCATGCCGGCCGGCTCCCGATGCCACGCCGTCGTTCGCCCGGAGAAGCTGCGGCTCGACCCCGCGGGCGCCAGCCCGCCCGATGGCTGGCCGAGCGTCGAGGGGATGGTCGACAGCTCGGTCTACCTCGGGACGTCCACGCAGATCGTGGTCAAGCTTCCAGGCGACGTCGAGATGACGGTCCTGGCCCCGAACTCGAGCGAGGCCGAGCGTGCCCGGCTGCCCGGCGGCGGCGCCCCGGTGAAGCTGAGCTGGGCGCCTGAGCATGTTCACCTCGTGCGAGAGTCTTCGAACGGGGCGGCCCAGGCGCCGCCCGATCAAACCGAGCCGGCTCCGGCCGGAGGAGGCGAGTGAGATGCTGAAGGGGCTTCGAGGGGTCGCGCTTGCCGCGCTGATCCTGGCGGTGTCGGTGGGAATTGCGGCCTGTGGCGGTGGCGGCATCGGGGGTGGAGCGAGCGAAAAGGTCGCGACGGTGAAGGTGGACCCCAAGCCGTCGGGCAACATGACGATCTCCAACTGGCCGCTCTACATCGACAAGAACACGGTCCCGGACTTCGAGAAGGCCACGGGCGTGTCGGTGAAGTACATCGAGGACGTCAACGACAACGCCGAGTTCTTCGGGAAGATGCAGCCACTCCTTGCCCAGGGACAGTCCGGAGGCCGCTCGCTCATCGTCGTCACCGACTGGATGGCCAACAAGATGCACCAACTCGGCTACGTGCAGGACCTCGACAAGAGCGCCATCCCGAACGTCGAGAAGAACCTGGTGCCGGCGCTCCAGCACCCGACCTTCGACCCCAACCGCGACTTCTCCGTCCCGTGGCAGAGCGGCATGACCGGCCTGATCGTCCGCGAGGACCTGGCTCCGGACGTGCACTCGATCTGCGACCTGTTCAACCCGAAGTACAAGGGCAAGGTCGAGATGCTCACGGAGATGCGCGACACCGTGCCCCTCGTCATGAAGTGCATGGGCGTCGACCTGAGCAAGGCGACCGAGCAGGACTGGCTCAACGCCATCGCCAAGATCAAGTCCGCCGCCGACTCGGGCCAGATCCGCAGGTTCACCGGCAACGACTACGCGCGCGACCTGACCAGCGGCGACGTCGACGCGGTGATCGGCTGGTCCGGCGATGCGGTGCAGCTCCAGGCTGACAACCCGAACATCAAGTTCGTCATGCCCAAGGAGGGCTGCATGCTGTGGTCGGACAACATGGAGATCCCAGTGGGGGCGCCGAACCCGACGGCGGCCGAGGCGTGGATGAACTACGTCTACGACCCGAAGAACCAGGCGCAGATCGCCGCCTACAACAACTACGTGACGCCGGTCGCAGGCGTGAAGCAGGTCTTCGAGAAGACCGACCCGGCGACCGCCAAGAACCCGCTGATCTTCCCGAGCAGCAAGTTCACGGCGAACTGCGACACGGCCCCGACCCTCAGCGGCCAGGAGGAGCAGAAGGTGACGGCGGCGTTCGACGCGGTGATCAACGGATAGGGGCGCCTGCGCCCTATGAGCAACCGCCGCCGACGGCTGGTTCCCTACTTCCTACTGGGGCCGGGCATCCTTTGGCTGATCCTGTTCTTCGCTGTTCCCATGTATTTCATGGGGAGGCTCTCGCTGGACACGGGAACGCTGGAGACGGGCTTTCGATTCAACTGGCAGTGGTCGAACTTCCACGACGCGCTGTCCCTCTATCAGACCCCGTTCCTACGCTCGTTCTACTACGCGGGCGCGGCCACGGTCATCGCACTGCTGATCGGCTATCCATTGGCGTACGCGATCGCCTTCAAGGGCGGCCGCTGGAAGAACGCCATGCTGCTCGCGGTCGTCGCGCCGTTCTTCACGACCTACCTGATCCGCACCATCGCCTGGGAGACGATCCTCTCTGATCACGGGTTCGTGGTGAGCACCCTCCAGTCCGTCGGGATCGTCGCAGCCGGTGGGAGGATCCTCCAGACAGCGAGCGCGGTCATCGCCGGCATCACCTACAACTTCCTGCCCTTCATGGTGCTGCCGGTGTACGCCAGCCTCGAGCGGATCGATCCCAGCATGATCGAGGCGGCCAAGGACCTCTACGCGTCGCCGCGGACCGCGTTCTGGAAGGTGACCCTGCCGCTCTCGCTCCCCGGCGTCGTGGCGGGGACGCTGCTCACGTTCATTCCCGCAGTCGGCGACTACATCAACGCGTTCTTCCTCGGCAGCAACAACAACCACATGATCGGCAACGTCATCCAGGGCCTCTACCTGACTCAGCGCGACTATCCGGCGGCGGCCGCGCTCTCGTTCGTGCTGATGGCGGTGATCATGCTGGCCGTCCTCGGCTACATCCGCTTCGCCGGATCCGAGGCGCTCATGGGCGAGGAGGCGGTGGCGGGCTGATGGAGGCGTCGGCGATCACCCGCACGGTGCTCCCCTCCGCGCCGGCACGCGCCTGGCGGTGGACCCGCGAGCACGGCCCCAACATCTTTGCGGCCCTCGCAATCGCCTACCTGCTGATCCCGATCGTGGTGATCTTCGCCTTCTCGTTCAACAACCCAGCGGGGAAGTACAACTACACCTGGGTCGGCTTCACCCTCTCGCACTGGGGCAACGTCTTCGGCATCTCCGAGCTCAACGACGCCCTGCTGACGAGCCTGAAGCTGGCCGTGCTCGCGACGGTGATCTCGACCGCCCTCGGCACGCTCATCGCGATCGCGCTGGTGCGTCACCAGTTCTTCGGCCGCCGGACCGCGAACTTCCTGATCGTCGTGCCCATGGCGACGCCCGAGGTCGTGATGGGGGCCTCGCTGCTGTCGATGTTCCTGATCTACGGGCTCGCCCTGGGGTTCCTGACCCTCCTCATCGCCCACGTGATGTTCTGCATCAGCTTCGTCGTGGTCGTCGTGCGCTCGCGGCTGATCGGCTTCGACCGCAGCCTCGAGGAGGCCGCGCAGGACCTCGGGGCCAATCCGCTCACCACCTTCATGAAGGTCACGCTGCCGCTGCTCCTGCCCGGCATCGCCGCGGCGGCGCTCCTGGCGTTCGCCCTCTCGATTGACGACTTCGTCGTCTCCAACTTCAACAGCGGCACCACCGTGACATTCCCGCTGTTCATCTTCGGCGCCGCCCAGCGCGGGATCCCCGTCGAGGTCAACTGCGTCGCGATCATCCTGTTCAGCGTGACGCTGGTGGCGATGGGTGCCACCGTCCTCCAGCAGCGCCGGGCGGAGGCACTGGCCGCCACCCGTCCGCAGGAGGCGTGATGTCGACCGTCGAGAGCACCACCGGCGTGCGGACGCTCGCGAACTACGTGGCCGGCGCGTGGGCCGCGCCCACCACGAGCGACTCGATTCCCGACATCGACCCGGCGACCGGTGAGGCCGTCGCGCACGTGCCGCTCAGCAACGCAGACGACGTCCACGCAGCCGTGGCGGCATCACGCGCTGCTCAGTCCGACTGGGCGGCGGTGTCGCCGCAAGCTCGCGCCCGCGCGGTGATGGCCCTTCGCGAGGCTCTGTGGGGGCGGCGCGACGACCTCGCCAGGCTCGTCTGCGAAGACATGGGCAAGACGATCGACGACGCGGCCGGCGAGGTGCTTCGCGGCATCGAGTCCACCGAGGCCGCGACCGCAATCCCGCAGCTGATGAAGGGCGAGGGACTGGAGGGAGTCGCGACCGGGGTCG
>JAWVFM010000260.1:0-2523 GCA_033856015.1 Solirubrobacterales bacterium | reverse complement strand
TCGCCTACGGCCGGCCGCTGGCCGGGGCCGTACGCGCGCTCGCCCCCGACCCCATCGCGGTGAGCGGGCCGGACGGGCTGCCCGTCGCTCCCGTCGACTTCCGCTACTGCCGCCACGAGACGTGCGCCGCGCCGGGGCCGAGGCCTGGCCTGACCACCTCGAACCGCAGGGTGACGGCGTTCACCTCCGTCGATGACCGGCGCCGCTCGGATGGCGAGGCGGTCATCACGTACTGGCTCTACCGGCCAGCGCTCGGCTGGTCTCGAGTCGTCCGCCATGCGAGCTCCGCAGACGTCGAGCGCTACGCGACGACCCCCCTCCTCGACTCCGACGTCCCGACCCTGGTTGCCCTCGAGACGCTGCCCGGCCGCGACTCGTATGAGTTCAGCGCCGGCGAGGAGCCGCCGTGGCGGGGCCGCGTCCGCAGCGTCTACCCGGACCTGCCGACCGGCTGAGCCGACTCACCACCAGGCGTCGTGGTGCTCCATCACGCCGATGCCGCTCGCCAGCTCGACGCCTCCCGGGAGGGTGCCCGTGAACGTGCCGAACGGCTGGCGATACGAGTAGCGGACCAGGAGCTTGTTCTCGGAGCGGCGGCGCTCGGCCTCCGCTGCGAAGTCGAGCCGGGAGCCGTCGGCGAAGGCAGCGCCTGAGAGCCCGTTGAACTCCACCGGCGGGATCTCGCTCGGAACGCCGTCCAGCCAGACCGCCCGCTCGGATCCGTGCTCGGGGTCGTTGACGCCCTCGACCAGGTTCCACCCGGCCGCTCGCCCGTCGCTCGTCTGCCCGACTCCCGCCGACCAGCTCCACACCGTGTGGCGCGGGTGGTAGCCATCGGTCTCGTCGATGACTCCGAGGCCGTCGAGGGACCAGCGCCGGCCATCAGCCGCCTCGAGCTCTCCATGTACCGCGACGCCGGTGCGCTTGCGCGTCCACACCTCGCCGCCCTCAGCCGTGCGGCACGTTGCCTCCCATGGGGTGCCGTCGGCCAACCGGAGCGCTCCGCGCAGCAGCGAGCTGTTGATCCGCACCTCGCTGGGGCCGCAGGCGCCGCCGGGCTCCTCCGCGGCCACCTCGCCCAGCGTTCCCGGCAGGCGGATCCGCGTGCGTTCCACGAGCTGCCCCGTCGAGCGATCGAGCACCGCCCAGAACGTCTGCCCCAGCGGCCCGACCGCGACCCGCGCTGCGCAAACCATGAGCTCGTCTGAGAACGCGGCGACGTAGCGCCAGCGTTTGCGCAGCCGGCCCCGGGGGCCGGCGGGGCGCGTCACCTCACTCGATCTTTGCGAGGAGGTCGCCGGCAGCGACGGCCGCGCCCTCCTTGATGGCGAGCGAGGTGACCTTGCCGGCGCGGTGGGCGGTGATCTCGTTCTCCATCTTCATCGCTTCGATCACGCAGATGAGCGCGCCCTCCTCCACCTCGGCGCCCTCCTCGACGGCGACCTTCAGCACGGTGCCCTGGAGCGGGGAGACAAGCGCCTCGCTCGAGGCGGCTGCCCCGGCGGACGCCTTGCGCTCGCGCTTGGGCGGGCGCTTCGCGCCGCCTGGCGCAGGCCCGGCCGCAGGCGCCGCGGCGCCGATCACCCGGACGCTGTGCAGGCGGCCGTCGACCTCGACCTTGTACTCGCGCTCGGTCTGCTCCTCGGGCTCATGCTCTTCACCGGATCCCGCCGACGAAGCATCCGGCTGCGTCGTCTTCAGCCACTTCTTGTCCTCGGTGAGGTCACGGCACGTCTCACCATTTGCCCACTGGTCCGTCGCGAGAAGCGCGGCGTGGAAGGGGATGAGCGTGGTCAGCGGCTCGATCCTGTACTCGGTCAGCGCGCGCAGCATCCGTGCGGTGGCCTTCTCGCGGTCGACGTCCCAGGTGATGAGCGTGGCGACCATCGGGTCGTAGAGCGGAGTCACCTCGGAACCGGCCTCGAGGCCCGAGTCGACCCGGACCCCCGGTCCGGCCGGCTCGATGTAGTGCTCGATCTTGCCCGGCGCGGGTGCGAAGTTCTTATGGGCGGCCTCGGCGTTGATGCGGCACTCGATGGCATGGCCGCGAAGCGCGACGTCATCCTGCGCGATCGAGAGCGGCTCGCCGGCGGCGATCCGAACCTGCTCGCGGACGATGTCGATGCCGGTGACCATCTCGGTCACGCAGTGCTCGACCTGAACTCGGGTGTTCATCTCGAGGAAGAAGTACTCGTCGTCGACCTGCATGCCCTCGATCGTCCCCGCGCCGCGATAGTCGACCGCCGCCGCGGCGTCCGTGGCGATTTTCCCGATCCGCTCGCGCATCTCCGCGTCGACATGGGGGCCGGGCGCCTCCTCGATCAGCTTCTGGTGTCGGCGCTGGATCGAGCAGTCGCGCTCGCCGAGGTGGATGACGTTGCCCTTCGAGTCGGCCAGGACCTGGACCTCGACGTGGCGCGGGTCCTCGAGGTAGCGCTCGAGATAGACGGTCGGGTCGCTGAAGAACTTCTCGCCTTCGCGGGCGGCGCCCTCGAACGCGTCCTTCAACTCGGACTCCGCCAT
>JAWVFM010000259.1:0-6075 GCA_033856015.1 Solirubrobacterales bacterium | reverse complement strand
GCGCGCTCCTAGAATCGGCGCCAGCGCCAAATGCCTGGATTTCGCGAAGTCGACCCAAAGCAGTCCTTCCCCGCCCTCGAGGAGCGCATCCTGGAGGGTTGGCGCGAGCGTGCGGTCTTCGCCCGTTCGCTGGAGAACCGCGCAGATGCCCCGGTATGGAGCTTCTACGAGGGCCCGCCCACCGCGAACGGCCGCCCGGGCTCGCACCACGTCCTGGCCCGGGTCTTCAAGGACGTCTACCCGCGCTACCGCACAATGCGCGGCTACCGCGTGCCGCGCAAGGCCGGCTGGGACTGCCACGGCCTGCCGGTCGAGCTTGAGGTCGAGCGCGAGCTCGGAATCTCCTCCAAGGACGAGATCGAGGCCTTCGGCATCGCCGAGTTCAACGAGCGCTGCCGCGAGTCCGTCTTCCGCTACGTCGCCGACTGGCAGAGCCTCACCGAGCGCATCGCGTTCTGGATCGACCTCGACGACGCCTACGTGACCATGACCAACGACTACATCGAGTCGGTCTGGTGGTCGCTGCGCCAGGTCTGGGACGCCGGCCGCCTCTACCGGGGGCACAAGGTCGTGCCCTACTGCCCACGCTGCGGCACTGCCCTCTCCTCCCACGAGGTCGCGCAGGGCTACAAGGACGTCGAGGACCCGTCGGTGTACGTGCGAATGCCCGTCGTGGAGGCAGCGCCCTCCGACGCCATCCCGGAGAGCCCGATCCAGCCAGGGGACAACCTCCTCGTCTGGACCACGACCCCGTGGACGCTCATCTCCAACGCGGCGATCGCGGTCGGCCCGGAGATCGAATACGTCCGCGCGAGGCTCGGTGACGAGGTGCTCATCGTCGCGAGCGCTCTCGCCGAGCACGTGCTCGGGGCCGAGGCCGAGATCCTGGCCCACCTTCCAGGCTCCGCACTGGCGGGAACGCGCTACGAGCCGCCGTTCGCCTACATCACCGACTACGGCCCGCTGGGGCACACGGTGCTCGAGGCCGATTTCGTCACCACCGAAGACGGCACGGGCCTGGTGCATACCGCGATCGCCTTCGGCGAGGACGACTTCCGCCTCGGCGAGCAGTACGGGCTGACTCTCCAGAACCCGGTGAAGCCCGACGGCACGTTCGACGAGCGCATCACCGACTACGCGGGGCGCTCCGTCAAGGACGCGGACGCCGACATCATCGAGGCCCTGCGAACCAGCGGGCGCCTGCTGCGCTCGACCCTCTACGAGCACGCCTATCCGCACTGCTGGCGCTGCGACACGCCGCTCCTCTACTACGCGAAATCCAGCTGGTACGTGAAGACGACCGAGGTCGCCGCCCGGATGCTGGCCGAGAACGCAGGCATCGGCTGGCACCCCGAGCACATCAGGGACGGCCGCTTCGGCAAGTGGCTCGAGGGAAACCAGGACTGGGCGCTCTCGCGGGAGCGCTACTGGGGCACGCCGCTGCCGATCTGGGAGTGCGGCTCCGAGGGGTGCGAGGAACGGTTCTGCGCCGGATCGATGGCCGACCTCCGCGAGCGCGGCGGCGACGTCCCCGAGGACCTCCACCGGCCCTACATCGACGCCGTGAAGCTGCGTTGCGAAACGTGCGGCGGCCAGATGGACCGCGTCGTCGAGACCATCGACGCCTGGTACGACTCGGGCTCGATGCCGTTCGCCCAGTACCACCACCCCTTCGAGGGCACCGAGCTCTTCGAGGAGCGCTTCCCGGCCGACTTCATCTCCGAGGGCATCGACCAGACCCGCGGCTGGTTCTACTCGCTGCTCGCGGTCTCCACGCTCGTCTTCGACACGACCAGCTACCGGAACTGCGTCTGCCTGGGCCTGATCGCCGACCCGGAGGGCCAGAAGATGTCCAAGAGCCGCGGCAACGTGGTGAGCCCGTGGGACGTGATCGAGCGCCACGGCGCCGACGCGTTCCGCTGGTACTACCTCTCCCAGCAGCCCTGGGCGGGCTACCGCTTCTCGATCGAGACGCTCGGCGAGAGCGTCCACGGGTTCTTCAACACTCTTTGGAACACGTACCGGATCTGCACCCTCTACGCCAACGCCGAGGACCTCGGGCCGGCCGACCTGGACGAGATCGCGCCGGACGCCGAGATCGATCGCTGGGTTCTCTCGCGCCTGCAGGGCGTGATCGCCGCGGTGAGCGCCGGCCTGGAGGCCTACGACGCCACCGCCGCGAGCCGCGCCCTTGCCGAGTTCGTGGACGAGCTCTCCAACTGGTACGTCCGGCGCTCACGACGGCGCCTCTGGGAAGGCGATCGCCAGGCGCTCGGCACCCTGCGTCACTGCCTGCTCGAGCTGGCCGCGCTCGCCGCGCCCTTCATCCCGTTCATGGCGGAGGAGATCCACTCGAACCTGGCCGGCGGCGCGGGCTCAGAGTTCGGCGGCCGCCAGGACTCAGTGCACCTGCGCGACTTCCCGCAGGTCGAGGAATCGCGGCGCGACTCCGAGCTCGAGGCTGCGATGGCGGCCGTTCGCCGCACGGTGGAGCTCGGGCACGCGGCGCGCGCCCAGTCCGGCCTGAAGGTGCGCCAGCCCCTTCACCGCGCGGTGATCGTGGCCACCGACTCCGAGCGCGAGTGGATCGCGTCCCACGCCGAGCTCGTCCAGGCAGAGCTGAACGTGAAGGAGCTCGAGTTCGTCGCGGAGGAGTCGGAGCTCGTGAGCTACGAGGTGAAGCCCAACTACCGGGCCCTGGGACCGCGGTTCGGCAAGCAGATGCCGCTGGTCGCGACGGCCGTCGAGGCGCTCGACGCCGCCCACGTGGCGGCGGCGGTGGCGGAGGGCCGCGAGGTCGGCGTCAACGTCGACGGCCGCGAGCACGTCCTGGGCCCTGAGGACCTCACGCTCGTCCTGAAGCCCCTGGAGGGCTACCAGGTCGAGGCCGAGGCCGGGCACGCCGTGGCGCTGGAGCTGGAGATCGACGACGCCCTGCGGCGCGAGGGGATCGCGCGCGAGGTCGTCCACGCGGTGCAGAATGCCCGGCGCGACGCCGGCCTGGAGGTCACCGACCGCATCCGGCTGACCTTCGGCGGCGCGGACGCGCTGGTGGAGGCAGCGCGCGAGCACGAGGCCTACGTGGCCGGCGAGACCCTGGCCACGGAGGTCGCCTACGACGGCGCGGATGGCGGGGCGACAGCCTCCATTGACGGCCTCGAGCTCCGGATCGCGCTCGAGCGCGCCGGCTGAGCTCTCGGGATCGGCCCGCGCTTTTCGTGGTCTTGCCCGATTCACCCCCAGGGGGGTGGAAACGCATGCAGCGCATGAGTAGCCTCGCGTCCATGACTTCCGTGAAGACCAACGCCGCTGTCCTGTTCGCCGCGATCCTCGCCTCGCTCGCGTGCCTGGCCTTCGCTTCGCTCGCCCACGGCGCGAGCGTCAAGCCGAAGACGACGATGGTCAGCGTCAAGTCGAACGGCAAGGGGGGCCCGGCCTCCAGCGACTTCCCGAGCCTCTCCGCCACCGGGCGCTACTCGTGCTTCGAGTCCCTGAACAAGCTCACCGGCACTCCGGACGCCGGGATCGACGACGACGTGTTCGTCCATGACCGCGTGACCGGCAAGACCGTTCGCGCGAGCGTCAAGGCAAACGGCAAGGAGCCGGCCGGCCCTGCCGACAGCAACAGCTGCTCGCTCTCGGCCGACGGCAAGGAGGTCTCCTTTCGCTCGGACGCGAAGTTGGTCGGCGCCGACAACAACGGCTCCGAGGACGTCTACGTCAAGAACCTGAGGACGGGGAAAGTCACGCTCGCCAGCGTCACGACCAACGGTGATCAGCTCAGCGGCGTCTCGGTCGACAACCCGAGGATCTCGGGCAACGGCCGCTACGTGGCCTGGGACACGGATGGCGCGTTCTCCCCGGCTGACGTCAACGGCTTCAAGGACGTCTACCGCAACGACCTGAAGACCGGGAAGACCGTCCAGGTGAGCCTGCGCTACGACGGCTCCCAGCCGGTTGATGGGGACAGCACCGAGCCGTCGCTCTCGGCCAACGGCCAGAGGATCGCGTTCGAGTCCGACGACGGCTCCATGACGACCGACACCGATTACCAGTTCCTGATCGACAAGGACATCTTTGTGAGGGACCTGAAGCAGGGCACAACGGTCCGTGCGAGCCTCAGCTCGAACGGCGACGAGCCGTCCTACCCGTTTCAGAGCCCGCCCTCGAACGTCAACTCGGATAACCCCGTGATCTCGGCCGACGGCAAGTTCGTCGCCTTCCACTCGATTGGCGTCTACAACGGCACCGACGACAACCTGAGCAACGGCGACGTCTTCATCCATAGCCTCGCGACGGGGAAGACCTCGCTCGTCAGCCTGGACTCGAACGGCGCCCAGGCGACGGGAGAGAGCGGCTACACGGACCCGCACCCGATCGAGATCTCCGCGGACGGCCGCTACGTGGCCTTCGACTCCCTCGCCAAGCTGTCGGGCAAGGACACCGACTCGGTCGGCGACGTCTACGTCCGCGACCGCAAGCTGGGCAAGACGCAGCTCGCGACCGTGAAGTCGAACGGCAAGCCGCTCAGCAGCACCGATGCGGCGCTGCCCGCGCTGTCAGCGGACGGCAAGTGGGTGGCATGGGCCTCCGCGGACCCGTACGCCTCCGGCGACGCCAACAACGACTCGGACATCTTCGAGCGCGGCCCAGTTATTCCGTGAGGGGCTTTAGCCCCGAAAGCAGCGTGTAAGGGCGCCGGAGGCGCCCGCAAGTTATTCAGACGTGGACCGCTGGCTCGCGCGGCGGTTTACGCCGTGAGCGCAGGCTCGAGCTCAGCCTCGAGGCGCCGCTTCGGCATCGCGCCGATCACGCGCTTGGCCTCCTGGCCGTCCTTGAAGAGGATGAGCGTCGGAATCGAGAGGACCTCGTAGCGACCGGCGGTCTGCTGGTTCTCGTCGACGTTCAGGCTGACGATCCGCACGTCCTCGCGCTCCACCGCCATCTCCTCGAGGATCGGGTGGACGACGCGGCATGGCCCGCACCAGGGGGCCCAGAAATCGACCAGGACCGACTCGCCCGAATCGAGCACGTCAGCCTGGAAGGTCGAGTCGGTTACGTCGGGAAGCTTGCCTGTCACGTTTTCTCCTAGCGCCTGGTTGAGGTTCCATTACTATACATACTGAAGTAAAGGTCGAGGCCGATACGTTACGTGTCCCGAGCGACGGCCACCGCCACCGCCCAGCATATGGGTTAGCCGCGCGAGCGCAGCCGCATCATCGGGACCCGCAGCGCCGCCTCGAGGACGATGCGGCCGCTCATCTTGGACTCGCCGACACGGCGGTCGCGAAAGACGATGGGCACCTCGACCACCCGGAACCCGGCGCGAATTGCCCGGTAGGTGGTCTCCACCTGGAACGCGTAGCCGAGCGACTCGAGCGAGTCGAGGCCGATCTCCTCCAGCACCGCGCGCCGGTAGACCTTGAAGCCCCCGGTGAGATCACGGACCTCCACTCCGAGGAGCGCCCGGGCGTATGAGCTTCCGCCGCGGCTGATCAGCCGGCGGGTCGGCCCCCAGTCGGAGACGCCGCCGTCGGCGACGTAGCGTGACCCGAGCACGAGGTCGGCGTTCTCGGCGGCGGCGATCAGCCGCGGGAGGTCGGCCGGATCGTGGGAGAAGTCGGCGTCCATCTGCGCGATCAGCCCGGCGCCCGCGTCCAGGGTGTCGCGAAAGCCCGCCACGTACGCGGGGCCAAGGCCCCCCTTGTGGGCGCGGTGAAGGACCTCCACGTCGGTGTGCTCGGCCGCGAGCCTGTCCGCGACTTCGCCGGTGCCGTCGGGCGAGGAGTCGTCGACGATGAGCAGGCGGCGACGCTCCGGCAGGTGCTCGAGCGCCGCGCCGACGATCGCCTCGAGGTTCGCCGCCTCGTTGTAGGTCGGGATCACCAGGCCGACGAGCGGCGCGGCGCCCACCGGCTCAGCCATCGAGCTCGGGCGGCAGGGCCCTGGGCCCGTCGGGGTAGAGGAGGGCGATCGTCTCCTCGCTCATCTCCAGGGTGTTCGCCGCCTCCGGTGGCACACCGACGACGAACCAGAGCACGTCGCGGTCGGTGTCGTTGAAGATCTGGCGGACCG
>JAWVFM010000258.1:0-2978 GCA_033856015.1 Solirubrobacterales bacterium | reverse complement strand
CGGTGATCGAGCACGATCACGCAGTCCGAGACGTACTCCTCGATGCCATGACGCGTGAGTGTTCCGTCGCCACGCTCGCCGGTGATGACCGCGGTGACACCCCGCTCCTTGAGCCACTCGAACAGGCGGCGCAGCTCAGCACGCAACGCGGACGCGTTGCTGAATGCTCCGAACAGGGTCTCGATCGTGTCGATGGCGACCCGCTTGGCGCCGACCTCGTCGATCGCCGTGCCGATCCGGAGGAACAGTCCCTCGAGGTCCCAGTCGCCGGTCTCCTCGAGGTCACCCTCGACCACTTTGACGTGATCGATCACCAGCTTGCCTTCGGTCTCGAGCTGGCCGAGGTCGAACCCCATCGACGCCACATTGGCGATCAGGTCAGTGGCCGACTCCTCGAACGCGACGAACACGCCTGGCTCGTCGTACTCCGTGATCCCGCGAACCAGGAACTCCATCGCGAGGAGCGTCTTGCCGCAGCCCGCAGGGCCGCAGACGAGCGTCGGCCGTCCCCGGGGAAGGCCACCGCCGGTGACCTCGTCGAGTCCGCTGATCCCCGTCGGTGCCTTGGGAAGCATTGCCATGTCTCGTTCCTCTCAGTCGGGAGGCGTCGAGCCGGTCCACGCTGACGACGGACGTCGCCACTCTCAGACCAAGCGTCTCTCGAGACGGGCTGCTACGTCCAGTATAGGACGTAACCCTTCGAAGATTAGCAGGCAACCAGAGCCCTGTCACCAGTAGTTTCCGCGGTCCGGCGCGTGGAAATCCCTGCTTGTACGCTGTTTGTCGTCGCACTCAGGTGGCAGCAGCCGGCCGATGGAGAGGTGCTCGTACGGGGATCTCGGCGTTCCCGTAGTCCGTACGGGACGCGGCTCACGGTGTGACGAGACGTCCGATCGCGACCAGCTCCGACCGCTTCGACGCGCCGACTTTGACCATCAGCCGTGCGCGGTGCCACTCGACGGTGCGCACGCTGAGGAACAACTGCTCTGCGATCTCGCGGCTCGACAGCCCGTTGGCGATCAGCGCGAGGATCTCACGCTCCCGGATCGTGAGCGCCGTGAGTCGCTCGTCGGCTGGCTCGGTACCCGGCGCCGGGACGGAGACGCGTTCGAGCTCCTCCGCGAGGTGCAGCGCGTGCACGGCCATGGCCAGGCGATCTCCGGCTTCCTGGACGTAGGGGATCTCTTCTGCCGAAAACGCCGGCCGTCTCGCCGAACGGGCGATCGCCAGGATGCCGATCTTCCGCGCGAATGCGCGCATGGGGACCGCCAGCGCCGACTCAATCTCCGAGCCTGTGAGCAAAGTTCCCGTCCACGCTCGGCTCCGCGCCGCGACCTCGAGTTGGGCCGCCGAGATCACCTCGGGCCGGCCCGCCTCGAGGATGCGTCCGGTGGCGCCCTTGACGACTTCGAAGGGCAGCTCGGACAGCGACTCCAGCTTATGCCGGCGATCGGTGTCGCGGTGGTAGAGGCCGAGGGGATGGATCTTCCTGTCTTCGTCGAAGAGGATCCCGATCACGCAGGCGTCGGCAATCTGCTCGCAGATCACCTCCGAGGCGGCGTCGAGCAGCTCGTCGACCGTCAGAGCGCGCCCGGCGATCACCGCGGAGATCCGGCAGACCAGTCTGGTTGGGGTGTCCTCGGCGCCTCGGGCCATCTGTGGTCTTCTGCCACCAACAGCGTCCCGTGGGGAAGAGGCCGCGTCAACATCGCTAGCACCCGTTCGACCCCCAAGCCAGCGGGAGTTCGCGAACACCAAGTGCCCGAACAGCTGGACCTGTGACGCGTGACTTGCCGAGGGGAACTCCGCCCGCACGATTGTCCCTAGCCGGAAGCGAGGCGGCTCACGCCGCGCGGAGATCAGTGGTGGTCTAGGGGGAGTTCGACGTGCAGGGATGTGCCGCTGCCACGGAAGCTGCGGACGGTGATCGCGCCGTCGAGAGCCTCGATGCGGTCCCTCAGTCCGATGAGGCCGGAGCCCCGGCTCTCGTCGGCTCCGCCGACGCCGTCGTCACAGACGGAGACGCGGAGGGCGTGTTCGGAAGCCGCAACCTCAACGCGGATGGCGGAGGCGTGAGCGTGCTTGGCCGCGTTCGTGAGCGCTTCGGCGACGACGAAGTACGTCGCGATCTCGACGCGTTCGGGCAGTCGCCGCTCGATGCGCGCGTCGAGCTGTACGGGGACGGGGCTTCGGCGGCCGAGCCTCTTGAGCGCCGCGCCGAGGCCACCCTCGGCCAGGATCGCAGGGTGGATGCCTTGGGCCAACTCCCGGATCTCCTCCAGCATGCCCGTCAGCCCCTCCGCTACGCGGGAGAGGTCGGCCCTGAGCGCGCCGAGCTCCGGCGGCATCGCTGCTTGGGCGGCCCGCACCTCGAGCCCGAGCGTGACAAGCCTCTGCTGCGCCCCGTCGTGCAGGTCGCGCTCGATCTGCCGCCGCGCCTCGTCCGCGGCAGCAACGACACGGGCGCGCGAGGCGGCGAGCCTGGCGCGGCTCTCAGCGTTGGCGATCGCCGTGGCCAGAAGGTCGGTGAAGGCGGCGAGGCGCGTTTCGGTGTCTGGCGGCAGCGGCTTGTCCAGGGTCGAGGCGACGCCCAAGTTGCCCCAGAGCTGGCCGTCGACCGTGATCGGCACGGCGACGAAGGACCGCAGGCCCAGCTCGTCGATCAGGGCTCCCAGCGGGCCTGAGTTGTCGTCAGGGCTGTCCGTCCGGACAGGACGGCCTGTCTGCGAGACCAGCGTGGGAGCATTCCTTCCACCAAGAGCCCAACGGCTGCCGACAGCGGGGAGGGCGCGGCCCGTCGCACTCCAGCCGGCAACTTCGGTCATCACCCCATCGGGCTCGAACCGGCCCATGCCCGCCACTTCGACGGGCAGGAACCGGCCGACCTCCGCGGCTATCGCCGCGAACAGGTCCTCCGGCAGCGCCCCTCCCACGACGAGCGCAGCCGTTGGGCTCTTGGTGGAAGGAATGCTCCCACG
>JAWVFM010000257.1:0-3872 GCA_033856015.1 Solirubrobacterales bacterium | reverse complement strand
GAGATTAAGAGTCTGGTCCGGGAGTTGCGGCTGGTTACGGCTGGTCGTGGTTTTCCGCACCGGAGGGCGGGTTTCGTGCCTGAGGCTTGATCGCCGAGTTGCGGCTGGTCATGGATGGTGCGTTGCCTATCCGTTGCCCTCGCCTACTCGCTCAGCCCGGCGGCTTCGAGGGCTTCTGGCTCGGTTGCGTCGTGTGATGGGGGCGGAGCCCTGCACGGTAGGGTCGTCCGCATGACGCCAGATGCCGACGCGCTGGATGCCCTCTACCAGGCCCTTCCGCTGGGCGAGATCGACATCGCCAACTTGGAGCGCGAGGTCGAGCTTCGAGCCAAGCTCCTTGGTGAAATCGCCGTACGCGACCTCCGGACGTCCTTTGTTGCGCCGGGAGGCCTGCGCGGTGACTTCGACGGAATTGGCGGCTATCGCGACGGCTGGCGGGACTGGCTGGAGACCTTCGACAGCTACCGATCAGACCTGAATGAGACGCGCGTCGGCGTCGGCTCGACGGTCCTGATCACGCATCAATCCGGGCGACCGAGGGGCGGCATGATCGACGTCGAGAACGACTCCGCGGTCGTGGTTTTCTGGCGGGATGGACTCGTCGAGCGGCTGGAGTTCCACCTTGACCGGGGCACCGCCCTGGAAGCAGCCGGGCTCGAGCCCGGCCGATGACATGCACATGGGCCGTGAAGGGCTCGAACCTTCGACCTTGAGATTAAGAGTCTCCTGCTCTACCAGCTGAGCTAACGGCCCGGGGGCGAGATGGTAGCGAGGCGCTCGCCGGCGGCGGGCGCCTACGGAGTGGGCGTGGAGGTGGTCGGCCCGAGGCCGCCGAACGGGTTCTGGAGCGACTGCCCGCCGGAGCCCTGGCCGCTTGCCGAGGCGGCCGCCGCCTGCGCCTTCTTGAACTTCTGGGCGCGCTTCGAGTAGTCCGCCAGCTGCTTTGTGAGCTGCTTACGCGACGACGCGGGGGCCGCCGCGACCGCCTTCTTCGCGGCGGCGTCGCCGGCCGTGATCTGGCCGTCGGCGTAGAGGTAGAGCGCAAGTGTCCCGTAGGTGTTCTGACTCGGCCGGGCCTTCGCGAAGATCGCCTCCGCCTTCGCGGCGCCGGTGGCGTCGTTCAGGAAGACGAAGCCCTGGGCGATCTGGCTCGCGACCGCGGGGTCCGGCTTCTTCGCCACCTTGAGGTAGCGGTCCCAAGCGTCGACGGCCTTCACGAACTGAGCCTGCGCAGCGTCGGTGACGGTCGGCTGGCCGGTCGTGGAGTCGGCCGGGCCGAGCTGCGCCTGGCCGGAGAGGTACTCGTATCTGGCGAGGTTGAGGAGGGCGCTCGGGTCCTTGGGGTCCTTCTTGACGCGTGCCTGGGCGCTGGAGATCTGCTGGTTGAAGGCGGAGGAGGTCGAGCCCGACCCGCCGTTGCCGATCCCGAGCGCGTCGAAGATCCCTCCCGGGCCGCCGCCGACGCCAATGCCGAAGCCGACGAACCCGACGAGGAAGATCCCGGCCAGGGCTACGTAGACCACCTGGACCACGCGCTTGCGCTTGCCGCGAAGGTCGAAGAGCACGGCCTCAGCGTAGGGGGTCGCTGTGCGGGGCGCTCTACTCGTCGAGGTCGATCGGAGCCGGCTCCCCGAAGAAGCGCGCGAGGAGGATCGAGATCTCGTAGAGGAGCAGGAGCGGGATGAGCTCGATCAGCATCGTGATCGGGTCCGTGCCCGGCAGGAGCATCGCGATGATCGCGAGGATGAGGTACGCGTAGCGCCGGTACTGGCGAAGCTGCGCCACGGAGACGATGCCGAGGCGGACGACCGCGAGGATGCCCATCGGCACCTGGAACACGAACCCCATCGCCAGGAGGGTCAGGGTGACGAAGCTGTAGTAGTCGCTGGCCCGGATCTGGTTGTTGAAAACCGTGTCGTTGAAGTTGAGGAGGAACTTCAACGCCGCCGGCAGGACGACGTAGTAGCCGAAGACGACGCCCATCACGAAGAGGACCGGCACCATCAGGAGGAAGGGCACGATCGTGCGCCGCTCCGCCGGGCTCAGCGCCGGCAGGATGAACGCGTACGCCTGGTAGAGGAGGATCGGCAGGGCGAGGATCAGCCCCGCGTACATCGAGAGCTTGAAGGTCGTCAGGAACGGCTCGGCCGGGCTCAGCGTGATCGGCTTGATGTCATTCGGAAGCGGCGAGTTGACGATGTCCAGCAGCACGTGGTTCTGCCAGAAGCAGACGCCGCACGTGACGACGACCGCGATGACGCAGATGATGATCCGCGTCCGGAGTTCGTCGAGGTGCTCGACGAGGGTGAGACGCTCGTCGAACTCGGCCGCCTTCAGGCGGGCCATTTACGTGCGGTTCTCTACGACCTCGCCCTCGACCGGCTCGGCGGTTGAGTCGCCGCCGCTTTCGATCTTGGGCGCTTCGTCGTCGTCATCGTCGTCATCGCCGGAGAGCGAGGACCGAAACTCACGAATCCCCTTGCCCATCGACTTCCCGAGCTCCGGTAGGCGCTTCGGACCGAAGATGACCAGGGCGAAGATGACTACAACGGCCAACTCAAGTGGTCCAACGTTTGGCATCTCAAGGGATGGTAACGCGGGCCGAGTGCGGCTGGATCAAGTCGGCATGCGAGACTGCCCGCGTGCAGACGACCGGAGTGCTCTCCGACGGCACCATCCGCCGCCTCATCGACGCAGGCCGCGTGCGCATCGACCCCTGGGACGCGACGATGGTCCAGCCCGCCAGCATCGACCTGAAGCTCGGCCCGTCGTTTCGGGTGTTCCACAACCACCGGATCCAGACGATCGACCTGGCGAACCCGCCCCAGGACCTCACCGAGCACGTCGAGGTCGCCGACGGCGAGACGTTCGTGATCCACCCCGGCGAGTTCGTGCTCGGCCGCACGGTCGAGATCGTCGAGCTTCCGGACGACCTGGTTGCGCGGATCGAGGGCAAGAGCTCGCTCGGGCGCCTCGGCCTGATCTGTCATGCGACGGCGGGCTTCGTCGATCCCGGCTTCTCCGGGACGCTCACGCTCGAGATCACGAACTTCAACAGCGTGCCGATCGTCCTGCGTCCCGGGCTGCCCATCGCGCAGCTCAGCCTGATGACCCTGGATATGTCGGCTGAGCGTCCCTACGGGCATCCCGAGCTCGGCAGCCACTACCAGGGCCAGCGCGAGGCCACGGAGTCCCGCTACGAGGGCGGGCCCGCGGCTGTGGACGCCTAGCAACCGCCGGCGGTCGCGACTAAAGCCGCGGCGGCCGAACGCCGATATGGCTCCTGCATGAACAGCCAGGACGCCAACAGCACGAACGACGGTCAGATCGCCCCCGGCGCATTCACCGCACCGGCGACGAGCTCGCCGCGCAGCGCCGACGATCTTCACGTCTGCCCGGAGTGCTCCGCCGAGATGGTCTACCCGACCGACTGGGCGCCCACGGCGGACCAGCGCTGGAGCGTCGACCTTCGTTGCCCCTCGTGCGAGTGGGTCGGCGGTGGCGTTTACGCGCAGGACGTCGTCGATCGCTTTGACGAGGCCCTGGACGTTGCCACGGAGAAGGTTCTCGCCGACCTCCAGACGCTCGCCAAGGCGAACATGGAAGAGGAGATCGAGCGGTTCGTCTACGCGCTCGACTCCGAGCTCATCGTTCCTGACGACTTTTAGAGTCGTCCGCAAGCCGTAGCGCCTGACGGGAATCACATGCGGACGCCTTCGGCGTCCTTACATGCTGCTTTCGGGGCTAAAGCCCCTCACTTACACTCCTCGGATGCTCGAGCTCATCGACCACGTCGGCGTCGCCGTTTCCGACCTCGACGCCGCCATCTCGCTTTACGAGGGCACATTCGGCATGCCGCTGGTCCACCGCGA
>JAWVFM010000256.1:0-4099 GCA_033856015.1 Solirubrobacterales bacterium | reverse complement strand
TCTACGCGGGCCGGCTGGCGCCGGTGAAGGGCCTCGACCTCCTCCTCGGAGCCTTCGCCGAGTTGCGCCGCGAACAGCCCGCGGCACGGCTGACGATCTGTGGAGACGGCCGCTCTCGCGAAGCGGTGATCGCCGAGGCCGAAGGCCTCGGGATCCGCAGCGCAGTCGACTTCGTCCTCGGGATGCCTCGCGACTGGACCCTGCGGCTGGAGGACGCGTGGGCCCTCGTCGCGCCCTCGCGCTACCGCGAGCCCCTCGGGATCGTCGCGATCGAGGCGATCGTCCGCGACGTCCCGGTGATCGCGGCCGGCGACGGCGGGTTCGCCGAATCGGTCGAGGAAGGCCGCAGCGGCCTTCTCTTTCCGAACGGAGACCGGGGCGCGTTACTCGAGCGGATGCTCGCAGTCGGCGAGCGGCGCGCCTTCCCCGATCACCGGCCGGATCCCGAGGCACGCGAACGGCTCGCCCGCCGGCACGATCTTGGCGATCATGTCCGCCGCATGGAGGCCGCCTGGCAGGAGATCGGAGCGTGACCGAGCGGCTGATCATCGTCGGCTTCGACGCCGTCGACGGAGACCTCGCCATGCGCTGGATGCGGGAGGGAAAGCTGCCCACGCTCGCCCGGCTGGCCGAGCGGGGAGTCGTAGCGCCCCTGCAGTCGCACGGCGAGCACATGCCCGAGTCCTCGTGGGCCTCGCTGATCACCGGAACCACGCCCGGCGAGCACGGGATCTACAACTGGCGGATCGTCCGCCCGGGCACCGTCGATCAGGCGCGAATGGCCGCCGGCGGCTGGGTGCGCCCGTTCTGGTCGGTGCTGCGCGAGCGATCGCCCGATCCGAAGCCGAAGGCCGTCGTCTTCGACGTCCCCTACTCGGGGGGCCTCGAGGACGACGAGGTGATCGAGGTCGGCG
Organism: Solirubrobacterales bacterium; assembly: GCA_033856015.1. Classification (GTDB taxonomy): domain Bacteria; phylum Actinomycetota; class Thermoleophilia; order Solirubrobacterales; family 70-9; genus JAWVFM01. Next base: position 3,185 of record JAWVFM010000256.1, on the reverse strand, counting down.
GCTGGGGCCTGCGCGTCACCCGCCAGGGGACCTCGTGGCCTCCGGGGCTCTTCGAGGAGCTCCGCTCGCGCCACGGCAACCACCCCGACTGGATCAACCGCGACTACGACCGCAGCCCATTCTCCGAGCGCCGCTACCGGCGGGTCCTCGGGGACCTGACCAGGACGCGGACCGACCTGATCCTCGATCTGCTCAATCGAAGCGAGTGGAGCCTTGCCGTCGTCAACTACGTCGAGGGGCACTACGCCGGGCACGCCTACCACCACCACCTGAAGTCGGCGAAGCCGCCACGCCGGCGAGCCCGGTTCGGGGCACCCGAGGGCCTCCTCGATCTCTACCGCGAGGTGGACCGCAACCTCGCTCGGATCGTCGAGGTCGCGGGTCCCGACGCGAACGTGATGGTCGTCTCGACGATCGGGCTGCGGCCGAACGAGGTGTCGAAGGAGCTGGTCCACAACACCATGGTCTCGCTCGGCTATCAGGTGCCGGCGGGGCCGGGATCCTCCGACCGCCGACGAGCCGCGGCGATGAGGGTCGCGACGCGGATCGCTCCCCGCTTCCTCCGACACCGGCTACGGAGGCTGATCCCGGTCGGCACCGCGGAGCGGATCGCCGACCGCGCGTGGGGGAAGTCGATCGACTGGTCACGCAGCCGCGCCGTGTCGGAGGCCGAGCCCGGCTCATCGTGGATCCGGGTCAACCTCGAGGGGCGCGAGCCTCACGGAATCGTGTCGGCCGCCGAGCGCCCCGCGCTTCTGGCCGAGATCACCGCCGACCTCGAGGCTCTCATCGGCCTCGATACGGGCGAGCCCGCCGTCGCCGAGGTGATCCCGATCGCCGCGATCGCGCCCGGCTCCCGCCTCGACCAGATGCCCGACCTCCTGGTCCGCTGGGCTCCCGGCAGGCGAATTCGCAGGGTGCGCCATCCGCGCGCCGGCACGATCGACGACGGCGGCGGGCCGTACGCCCGCACCGAGCACAACGGGAGGGGATTCCTGGTGGCCGCCGGCCCCGGCATCGCCGCCGGGGAGCGCCCAGAGGGCGCGCCCGCTCCGCGTGAGTTCGACATCGCTCCGACCGCCCTGCACATGTTCGGGTGCCCGGTCCCCGCCGCCATGCAGGGCGAGGTACTGAGGTGGCTCCTCGCCGATCAGCGCGAGCCCGAGCGGGCTGACGTGGACATCTCCGCCGAGCCGGCGTTCTAGCTGATGGCCGGGTCGCAGCGGGTCATCGCGATGGCCCCGACGCCGCCGCCGGTGTTCGGGCACAGCGTCCTGACGCTCGCGGTCCTCGGCTCCCTGCGGCGGCTCGGCCTGCTGGCCGGCCACGTCGACACCCGCGACGATCGATCGCTCGACAACCTGAATCGCCTCGACGTCGAGAACGTGCGCCTCGGCCTGCTCGCGGCGTGGCGGCTGCTGGTGCTGATGAGGAGGCATCGCGATGCGGGCCTCTACGTGCAGATCTCGCAGGGCCGGTGGGGCTTCCTGCGCGACGCGCTCTGGATCTGGCTCGCGAGCGCCGCCCACCGGCCTGTCTACGTCCACCTGCTCGGCGGGCGCTTCCGGGAGTTCCACGACGAATCGGGGCCGCTCATGCGGTCGCTCATCCGCTCGACGATCCGCCGGGCCCGGGCGAGCTGGGTCCTGACGCCGTCGCTCAAGGGCTCGTTTGCGGGCATCGCCGAGCCCGAGCGGGTTGGCGTGCTCGGCTGCACGGTGGCCGATCCGATGGAGGGGTACGAGCCAGTGCCGCCTGTAGAGCGGGACACGCGAGGCGGTACCCCGCGGATCCTCTTCCTCTCGAACCTGCGCCCGGGCAAGGGTCATGACGACCTCCTCGCCGCGCTGACCGCGCTCGGGGAGCGGGCCGCGGGCTGGCAGGTGCGGCTCGTCGGCGAGCACGATCTCCAGACGGGCGAGCGGGTCCGCGCCTGGATCGGATCGCGCCCGCACCCGGGTCCGGAGGTGGAGCTGATCGGGGCCCGTACCGGCGCCGCCAAGGCCGAGCAGCTCGCCTGGGCCGACGTCTTCGCGTTCCCGACCAGCTATCGCAACGAGGGTCAGCCCCTCGTCGTCCTCGAGGCAATGGCCGCCGGCCTGGCGATCGTCGCCACGCGCTATCGCGGGATCCCCGACACCGTCCGCGACGACCGCGAGGCGATGCTGGTCGAGGTCGGCGACGTCGGCGGGTTGGCGGATGCGCTCGACCGGGTCGCCACCCAGCCCGAGCTGCGAGAGCGGCTCGGGGCCGCGGCGCGGGCGCGCTACGAGGAGCGCTTCGTTCCCGAGCGCCTCGACAGCGAGCTCGCAGCGCTGCTCGGCGGCTCGGTGCTGACGGCCTGACGGGCATGGAGGTTCAGCTGAGCTGCTCGGCCAGCCCGATGATGATGCCCTCAGGGCCACGCAGGAAGCAGAGCCGATAGATGTCCTCGTACTGCGCAATCTCGTCGAGGAGCTCGGCGCCGTGGTTGCGCAGGCGGGCAACGACGTCGTCGATGTCGTCGACCGCAAACATGATGCGGCGTATGCCAAGCGCGTTCGCCGGCGCGTTTTCCGGCTCGGCTCTGACCGCCGGCGGCGAGTGGAACTTCGACAGCTCAACCCGGCTGTGGCCGTCCGGGGTCCGCATCATGGCGATGTCGGCACGGACGTCTTTGAGCCCGACGGTGCTGTCCGCCCAAGGCCCTTCGACCGTCGTCTCGCCTTCCAACTCCATGCCGAGTTCGGCGAAGAACGCTTTGGCGGCCTCGAGGTCGTCGACCACGATGAGAACGTTGTCCAGCCGCTGAATCGTCATATCCCCGGAGCTTAGGGTCGGATGTTCGCTGCCCGAGCCGAAGGCGCCTACCAGACTCGAACTGGTGTAAACGGCTTTGCAGGCCGCTGCGTAGCCACTCCGCCAAGGCGCCGGAGGATGGGCAAGCCTAGCGGGGCCGGCAGCGCCGCTCGCGGCGCGATTAGGCTGCGGTTGTGAAGCCTCGCCTCGCGATTGCGGCGGTTGTTGCGCTCGGCTGCGCGCTGGCCTCGCCGGGCCTCGCGTCGGCACAACCGCTCGGGCACTGCAACCTGGATGCCTCGCTCTGCTCGCGTCCGTTCAACGACGTCGTGCTGCCGGCCACCCACAACTCGATGTCAGCGCAATCGCTCGGCTGGCACCTCCCGAACCAGCCGGTTCCGATCCGC
>JAWVFM010000255.1:0-3574 GCA_033856015.1 Solirubrobacterales bacterium | reverse complement strand
CGGCCAGTCCAACCGGGTGGGCGAGAGGTCCGAGGTCCAGTCGGCGTATGCCTCCTCCGGGTTGTTCGTCTCGGCTGCGACCGAGGCGCCGAAACGGGCCGCCAGCTCGCTGACCGAGTAGACGATCTCCTCGGTCTCGCTGCGAGAGCCCACCATCAGGATCGCGCACGGGCCGTCGCCTGCGCCCACGAAGATGTGCGGAGTCCCCGGGGGGCAGTGGACGAAGTCCCAGGCCCGCAAGCGATGCTCCTCGCCGTCCACGATCACGAGGCATTCACCCGCGAGCACGAGGAAGTCCTCCTGCAGATTCTCGGCGTGGTAGCGGCCGTTTGGCTGTCCCGGCGCCAGGACGCGGATGTTGATCCCAACCTGCTCGAAGGGGGCGTCCTCGTCCTCGAAGCGGACGACGGAACCGGCGTTCGGCCCCGTCAAGGCCTGGGCGTCGGCGACGTTGACCTTGAACCAACCGGGCACGATCCGAGCTTAACGAGGCGTCAGATGTAGTACATGCCCGCGCCGGCCTCCTCGACCTCGCGGCGGGCGATGTCGGCGATCGTCGTCGTCCGGAAGACCTCGCGGAGCGCCTCGACGCCTTCAGCCCAGATGCCGCCGGCCTCCTTGCCCTCCTCCCCGAGGCGGCCGTCCAGCGCCTGGACCACGTCCAGAACCGTGATCTCCTCGGGCGGGCGAGCAAGGCTGTAGCCACCGCGGACGCCGCGCTGGCTGGCGAGGAGCCCATCGCGGCGGAGCGTCGAGAAGAGCTGCTCGAGAAACTGGAGCGGCATGCCACGACGCTCCGCGACCTGCGCGATCGGCACCGGCCGGTCGCCGGAACGAGCGAGCTCGGCGAGCGCGACGACGGCATAACGCGACTTCGACGTGACGGAAATCAACTCGACTGTTCTACCGGATTCGACTTCGGTGGAAAAAGCCGCACTTAGCGACGCGCCCACCGCGCGGCCTCGGCGCCCGCCGCTAGGATGCGCCGGTACGGCCCTGGTGGCCGTTTTTTTGGGGCAGCGACCGGCGCATTTTGGGGCACCGAGCAGAGATTCCCTTGGGTAACCCAGCAGGCATGAACGAAGAGCGACGCTGTCTCGTGATCGACGCGCAGCCCACGGTCCGGCTCGGGGTCCGGGGCCTGCTCCGCCATCGCTACGAGGTCGAGGAGGCCGAGGACTGGCGGAGCGGGTTGGAGATGGTGACGCGGGTCGGGGACTTCGACGTGGCCATCGTGGAGCTCGCGAGAAGCGGCGACGACGAGCCCGCCCCCACCACCGCCATCCGGGCCCTCCGCCGGGCTCGGTCGGGGCTGGGCATCGTGGCCCACGGGTCGAGCAGCAATCAGCTGGCCGCCTCCGAGGCGATCGACGCGGGGGCGACCGCCTTCGTCGCCAAGAGCTCCCCGCCCGCCGCGCTCGCGCAGGCGGTGGACGCGGCGGCCCAGGACGAGCACTTCATGGATCCGGCGGCCCGCCGGGGTTCGCGACGCAACGGGGCCAGCCTCACGCGTCGTCAGCGCCAGATCCTGCAGCTCCTGGCAGACGGGCATACCACCGGCGCCGTGGCCCAGGACCTCGGGCTCAGCGCTGAGACCGTGCGCACGCACACGAAGGCGATCCTGGCGCGCCTCGAGGCTCGCGACCGGGCTCACGCCGTCGCGAAGGGCTTTCGCGGCGGGCTGATCGTCTGAGCCGAGACGGGGTCTCGGCGGGTTCTAGATCCAGCCGCGGTCGCGGGCGATGAGCACGGCCTGCGCGCGGTCGACCGCGCCGATCTTGCGGTAGACGTTGTGCAGGTGGGTGCGGATGGTCGAGACCGAGAGGCCGAGCTCCTGCGCGATCTGTTTGTAGACCTTGCCCTCGGCGAGGCCGAGCAGGGCGTCGACCTCGCGGCGCGAGAGCGGGCACGGCTCCGAGCTCCGCTTCTTGGTGGTGCCGACATGCGGGAAGTCGTAGGCCAGGGCGCGAACGCGCTCCGGCTCGAGGTCGAGGACCGCCGCGGTCTCGATGATCGAGCCCGGGGCCGTGGCGCCGCCGGAGCCGTGGTGGACGATCAGGTCGGCGAGCTTGACGACCGCTGCGAGGCCCGTGGCGTCCGGGGCGTGGTGGCGCTCGATCGCGGCGGCAATCGCCGGTGCCAGGGCCCAGCGCCTTGCGAGTACCGCGCCGACGAGGGCGTGGTCGATCCCAAGCTCTCGACGCTCGTGGCGAAGCCGGTCCTCCGGAGTCGTCAGCGCGTCCTCGCTGGCGTCGAAGCCCCGGTAGAGCTCGGCGACCACGAGGCGCCCCACGTCGTGGAGAAGCGCCGCAAGCGACAGGTGCTCACGGTCCTGAAGGCGGGCAAGGTCGGCGACTCGCTCGGCGGCATCGCGGACGGCGACCGCGTGACGGCGGAACCGGTCGGCGCGCCGCGCGAGCGGCGACGCGGGGTCAAGGACGTCGTAGGTGTCAACGGCGGCGGCGATCATCTGGACTCCCTGGGGAGTCAGCAGATCCACCGCCTGCCGGACGTTCTCGCAGCGCCCGCTCATCCCGGCGCCGTTGTTTGCGGCGCGCATGACCGCGATGGTCAGGCCGGACTCTGACTCGATCACCTCGGTGATCTCCGAGAGGTCCGCGACCTGCGACTCCACGGCGCGGATGAGACGCCGACAGGCTTCGCCCGCCACGGGCAACGCCGAGACCACGTCGAACGCGTCCGCCAGGCGCAGCCCGCCCCCGCCCATCCGGCTCTCCCGAGAGGGGGGAGTCTTCTCGACGGTTGACGCGGGCGCTTTGGTCGCCGCGGCCGTCGAGGCGGCCGCGCTGTCGTCGTCCGGCTTTCCGGGATCCGTAAGGCGTGTCGCGATTGCGCTCATGATCAGTCGATTCAGGCGTCACGCATGGCAGGCGTCCAGCAGGGATCTCGGTACCGGCCCCAACGCGTCCGTGCGCTTCCACGCACACCATCGGCACTTTGGGCGTCACGATTTAGCCCAATCTGCAAGGCGCCTCCCGATTTGCTCGGCGGCCTTCCGGCCGCGGCGGGCGCGGGCGGCGGCTAGGCGCGTTCCGGCGAGGACGGCGACATGCGTTCCAGGGCCGCTTCGATCCGCTCCAGGGACCGCCGCCGCCCCAGCGCCGCGAGCGAATCGAAGATCCCAGGCGAAACCGAGCCGCCCGTGATCGCCACCCGAATCGGCTGGTAGAGGGCGTTCGGCTTGAGGTCGAGGCGGGTCAGGACTTGCGCGAGAGCCGCCTCCAGAGCGTCCGCCTCCCAGGCCTCGGCCGCGTCGAGGGCGTCGCGCCCCTCACCGAGCGGCTGCGCGGATTCGGGGCCCATGATCTTGCGCCATGCCTTCGGATCGGGTTCCGGCTCCAAGAACAGGAACGCGACCAGGCGCCAGGCCTCCGCCAGCGTCTGCGCCTTGTCGGAGACGATCCGGCAGGCGGCTTCGCGCTCGGCGTCCGCAACGGCCTGGAATTCCGCGTGCGCGGCCGGCTCGGCCACGGCAAGGAAGTCGCCCAGCCGCCGCGCGTATTCCGGCGGCTGAAGCTCCCGGAGGTGCCTGCCGTTCAACCACCGCAGCTTC
>JAWVFM010000254.1:0-3419 GCA_033856015.1 Solirubrobacterales bacterium | reverse complement strand
GCGCACGACGGTCAGCGCCAGGCCTTCCCCGGCGGACTCGAGCGAGCGATGCAGGGCGTCGATCCCGTCGACGTCGTTGCCTGCGGCGGCCACGATGAGGTCGCCGCGCTCGATCCCGGCCTTGCCGGCGGGGCTGTCGTCCTCGACGCCCCGCACGAGCAGGCCATCGCGCTCGGAGAGCCCGACGGCGCGGCGCATCTTCCTGGCCACCCAGGGCGGAGCCACCGCGATCCCGAGCGTCGGGCGCTCGATCTCCTCGCCGCGAGCGAGGCGTTCGGCCGCGTCGCGAAGGCCGCTTGCGGCCCCGAGGGCGAGGATCAACCCGCCCTCGGTGCGGAGCAGGTTGATTCCGACGATCCGCCCGTCCGCGTCGACGAGCGGTCCGCCGGCGGAGCCCCGCGGCAGCGCCGCGGTGTGCTCGATGGCGCCCGACATCCGCCGGCCACGGGGGCCGCGGATGCTCCGCGGCGCCGCGGAGACATGACCGGCCGTGACGCGAAGGCCACGACCGCCCGGGTTCGAGAGGGCGTAGAGGGGCGTGCCGATCGCGACCTCGAGGTCCGCGGGCGCCCACTCCAATGGCTGTGCCTCGCCGGTCTCGGCGCGAACGGCGGCGATGCCGCGCTCGCGGTCGACGCCCGCCACCTCCCCGGCGACACGAGAGCCGTCGGCGAGCGTCACGGTCGTGCCCTCGGGGTCCGCATGCCGCGCGGCGGTCAGGACGACGCCCGGTGCGACGATCGCCCCCGAGCCGACCCGCCAGCCGCGCCCGACGCCCACGACGGAGCCGCCGAAGCGCGCTGCGACCGAGGCAATCCCCTCGCCGGTCTGGTCAATGGTTGCGTTGCTCATCTCTTGTCCTTCTTCCGACTGATCTCAATCAGTCACTGGTATATTGCAAGTTACTATCAACTCCCTTGACGATACCAACCTGACCATGCCGCCCCTGCGGGCAGCCCTCGACGCGATCGGCGATCGCTGGTCGCTGCTCATCGTGGCGGCGCTGCTGGGCGGGCGCCGGCGCTTCGGCGATCTCCAGGCGGACGTTCAGGGGATCGCCTCGAATGTCCTCTCCAGCCGGTTGAAGGCGCTCGTCGAGGGCGGCCTGCTAAGCGCCGAGCCCTACTCCGACCGTCCCCCCCGCTTCGCCTACGAGCTGACCGACGCGGGACGTGCGCTCGCGGACCCGGTGCGGCTGCTCGCGGGCTGGGGAGCCCGCCACCGCGATGCGGATGGGCCGCCGGTGCACGAGGCCTGCGGCACCGTCCTCGAGGTCGGCTGGCTATGCCCGGCCTGCCGCGAGCCGGTCGCCGAGGCAGCCGGCGAAGAGCTCGACTACGCCTGAGGAATTACGCTCGCGACGAGGCTCGCGAGCGGGGCGATGAGCTCCGGCGGGACCCAGTGGCCCGCGCCGGACTCGCGATAGTCGACCTCAAGGCCTGCGGCGCTCAGAAGCCTCGCGGCCTCGCGGCCGAACTCCACTCCGATGACCGGGTCCGCGGCACCGTGGTGGATGAGAACGGGAAGGCCGGCGCGACTCGACAGCTCGGGCTCCCATCCATCAACCGTCGGCACGAAGCCCGAGAGCGCAATGATCGCCGCCGGCCGCGGCCGGCTCGGCCCGAGGCCAACCGCGTAGGACATGACCGCGCCCATCGAGAAGCCGCCAAGGATCGCTTTCGACCAGTCGATGCCGTACTCGGCGAGCAGCGAGTCCACGAAGCCGGCGAGGCCGGCGTACGCGCTGGCGAAGCTCTCAGCCTCGGGGTAGCCGACGCGCTCGACCGCATACCAGTGGCGCCCGCCGGGACCGACGGGAAGCGCGCTGCGGCCGGCCACGTCCGCGGCGCTCAGCGGCGCGCCGGGCGTGACGCCCAGGAGGCGGCGGTCGGGGTCGATCGCGTCGAGGAGCCCGAACAGGTCGTGCTCGTCAGCCCCCCGGCCGTGGTTCAGGATCAGAGCGCCCTGCGGCGCGCCGGCCGGCTCCCGGAGCAGGTGTGCGAGCGTCAACTCGCCTTCGCGGCCTGGCGCGGGCTGACGACCGGCGTGAGCCTCGGCTCAACCTGATCGCGGAGGTGCTCGAAGTCCGGCGGCAGGGAGAGCTTCTCGCCCAGCGACTCGAGCGGCTCGTCCACCGTGAAGCCCGGGCCGATCGTGGCGATCTCGAAGAGAACGCCGCCCGGCTCGCGGAAGTAGATGGACCTGAAGTAGAAGCGGTCGATGACGGGCGTCGGTTGCGCTCCGCCCTCGATCGCCCGCGCCCGCCACGCCTCGTGGTCGTCCAGCTGGGACGCCCAGGCCACGTGGTGGACGGAGCCGGCGCCCTGCAGGCCCTGGTCCACCGGCGGCGAGTCCGCGAGGTAGTAGCCGCCGCGCTCGGAGCCGCGGGACTCCCAGCCGCCGTCGACGGCCTCGAACCCGAGGGCGTCCTCGAGCAGCGTGCGGCTGTCGTCGGGCTGGGTCAGGTAGGCGCGCACGGCATGGAAGCCCTGAAGCGCCATCTCCCTCGGCACCTCCGGGTGCTCGGCGACGAGCGGCGGGTCGGGAACGTTCGCCACGAGTAGCTCGTGGGCGAGCCCCTCCGGGTCGCCGAAGCGGACGACGTCGCCGCTCCGCTCGGCGGGCGTCCCCGACGCCTTCAGCCGCTCGAGCCAGAAGTCGAGCGCGTCCGCCGAGGCCAGTCGCCAGACGACGGTGTGGACCATGCCCGCACCGGGCCGGCCGATCGGGGCCCCCGGGTACTCGAAGAACGTGAGGTCGGAGCCGGGATCGCCCTCCTCGTCGGCGTAGAAGAGGTGGTAGACGGTCGGGTTGTCCTGGTTGACCGTCTTCTTGACCAGACGAAGACCCAGGATGCCGGCGTAGAAGTCGACGTTGCGCTGCGCGTCGGCGGTGATCGCGGTCACGTGGTGGATTCCCTCGAGCTTCATGGGTCAATCCTACGGCCCGGCGACCGTCGCTAGCCTGGGCCCGTGGCCAACCGACTTGCCGGCGAGACCAGTCCCTACCTCCTCCAGCACAAGGACAACCCGGTCGACTGGTTCCCGTGGGGGGACGAGGCGTTGACCAGAGCCCGCGCGGAGGACAAGCCGATCCTGCTCTCGATCGGGTACTCGGCCTGCCACTGGTGCCATGTGATGGAGCGCGAATCGTTCGAGGACGAGGCGACGGCCGCGTACATGAACGCCAACTTCGTGCCGGTCAAGGTTGACCGCGAGGAGCGACCGGACGTCGACGCCATCTACATGGAGGCCGTACAGGGGATCACCGGCGGCGGGGGCTGGCCACTGACGGTGTTCCTGGACACGGAGGCAGTGCCGTTTCACGGCGGCACCTACTTCCCGCCCGAGGAGCGGCAGGGCATGCCGAGCTTCGGAATGGTCATGGAGGCGGTGGTCGATGCGTGGACCCGGCAGCGC
>JAWVFM010000253.1:0-3163 GCA_033856015.1 Solirubrobacterales bacterium | reverse complement strand
GTGAGGCCGATGCCCTTCGGCATCGGGAACAGGAAGTCATAGACGCGGTCGGGCAGGAAGGGGATCGCGTTGATGTTGGTCGCGACGCCGCGGTAGAAGAGGTGGGCGAGGGTGATGTACACGCATCCACGGCGCGCCAGCTCGGTGACGTTGGCGTCGACCTCGTCGACCGTGGCGCCAAGGTGGTACCCGCCCTCGACGCAGTGGACCAGCGCCGTCTCGCCCGCCGCGAGGGCTGCCTCCAGCTCGTCGCGGTCGTGGACGACGCGAGCGAGCCCTTCGAACTCCTCCGCCACCTCGCGCTCGACGTCCTCGAGCGCTCGCAGGAGCGTCGGGAAGTAGCTCGAGTCCGGCGGCGATCCGTAGCGCTTGCCCAGGTCCATCTCGTCGAACGGCGAGTTCAGGACCGAGAGGGCGACGCCGACGTTCCCGGCCCGCAGCAGCGGCACCGTCACGCGCGGCCCGGACTCGAAGCTCCGGTAGTTCCCGAACCGGCTCGCGACCCGGATCAGCACGGACCGCGCCGCGTCGAGGAGCTGCCAGCGCCCCGGAGCCGAGGCCACGAGCTTCACGAGGCTCTCGCGGGGCCTCACCGTGAGGTGCATCGGGTAGTGCGAGTGGAGGTCGGCGATCACTGCGCGAGCCTATTCGCCGAGTTCCGGGGGGAGGATTCGAACCCAAACCGCCTTCCGGACCAAAACCGGATGTGCTGCCAACTACACCACCCCGGAGCGGCAGCCAGTCAGTCTACGGGGAGCCATTCGGTCCGATCGGAGCACGACTGTGCACTTACTTGGGCTATGGACCACATAACTGCACAGAAGTCGGCGAGAGCCCCCGGGCGGACGGCGCGGCCCGGACGACCTAGGATGCGCTCGTGGCTCAGGGGATGACGGTCCTGATCATGGCGGCAGGCGAGGGCACCCGGATGCGCTCGTCCACGCCAAAGATGCTCCACCCGATTTGCGGGCGAGCGATGATCGCCTGGAGCGTGATTGCCGCGCGCGAGGCGGGAGCGGAGCGGGTGTGCGTGATCGTCTCGCCGGGGCGTGAGCTCTCCGAGGCGCTGCCCGACGGCGTCGAGACTCTCGTCCAGCCCGAGTCCGACGGCACGGGCGGCGCGATCCGAGCCGCGCTCGACGTCGTGAGCGAATCGCCGAACGTCGTGGTTCTTCCGGGCGATCATCCCCTCGTCGCAAAGGACGTGATCGACCGCCTGCTGGCCGCGCATCAGGAAGCGCAGGCGGCGGCGACCGTGCTGACGACGATCATGGACGACCCCGGCAGCTACGGCCGCATCCTCCGCGACGAGGCCGGCGACGTCGTTCGCATCATCGAGGCAAAGACCGGCGCCGGCGACGCGACCCCTGAGCAGCTCGAGATCCGTGAGGTCAACAGCTCGATCTACGCGTTCGACGGCCCCGCGCTCGCCGCCGCGCTCGGCAAGCTCACCAACCAAAACGCCCAGGGTGAGTACTACCTCGGCGACGTGCTGACCCTGATCCGCGAAGCCGGCGGCAGAGTCGCGGCCCACGTTGAGGACGACCCGCAGGTCAACCTCGGCGTGAACGACCGCGCCGGCCTCGCCGTCGTCGAGGCGGCAGCGCGGGCGGGCATCGCGCGGCGCCACATGCTCGCCGGCGTCACCATCGTCGACCCGGCGAGCACGTGGATCGACGCCGCCGTCGAGATCGCCGCGGACGCCCGCATCGAGCCCGGCTCGTGGCTGCGCGGCGCGACCAGCGTGGGGCCCGGCGCGCAGGTCGGCCCCCACTCGACCCTCATCGACGCCACGGTGGGCGCGGGCGCCTCCATCCTGCGCTCGCACCTCGTCGATTGCGAGGTTGGCGATAGCGCCTGGGTGGGCCCCTTCGCGCACCTGCGCCCTGGGACCGTCGTTGGGGCGAACGCGAAGATTGGAACGTTCGTTGAGGTGAAGGGCTCGGAGATCGGCGAGGGAGCGAAGGTGCCGCACCTCTCCTACATCGGCGACGCCGAGGTCGGCGCCGGCGCCAACGTCGGCGCCGGGACGATCACCGCCAACTACGACGGCTTCAGGAAGAGCCGGACGAAGATCGGGCAAGGTGCGCGAATCTCGGTCAACACCTCCCTGGTGGCCCCGGTGGACATCGGCGACGGCGCCTACACTGGCGCCGGTGCCGTGATCCGGGAGGACGTGCCGGACGGTGCCCTCGCAGTCAGCAAGGGCGAACAGCGAAACATCGAGGGCTACGCGGAGCGCAAGGCCGCCGCCCAGGAGTCTGAACCGGAGAAATGAGCGCGCTCGAGGAACGACCGGCTGCCGTCAGCTCCCTGACGCACGACTACACGAAGAGTCTCATGGTCTTCGGTGGGCGGGCGTCGCAGGAGCTCGCCGGCAAGATCGCGGACCGGCTCGGCGTCGACCTCGGCTCGGTCGATCTGCGCACGTTCGCCAACGGCGAGGTCTACTGCCGCTACAACGAGTCAATCCGGGGCGCCGACGTCTTCCTCGTCCAGTCCACCGCAGCCAACGCCGCTCAGGACATGACGCCGAACGACTCCCTGATGGAGCTCCTGACCATGATCGACGCGGCCCAGGGCGCCTCAGCCCACCGCATCATCGCCGTCATGCCCTGGTTCGGCTACGCGCGCCAGGACAAGAAGTCGGCTCCGCGCGAGCCGATCACCGCCCGCGTCGTCGCCAAGTGCCTGGAGGCAATCGGCGTCGACCGCGTGCTGACGATGGACCTCCACTCCGGCCAGGTGCAGGGCTTCTTCGAGGTCCCGGTCGACCACATGACCTCGTCCCCGATGCTCACCCAGTACTTCCTGGACCAGGGATACACGGACGACCTGGTGATCGTCTCGCCCGACGCCGGCCGCGTGAAGATGGCCCGCAACTTCGCCCGCAAGATCGGCACGCACTGGGCGGTGATGGAGAAGGAGCGTCCCGCCCACCAGGTCGCTGAGATCGGCTACGTCGTCGGCGACGTCCAGGGCAAGACCGCCGTGCTCGTGGACGACATGATCGACACCGCCGGCACCCTCTGCGCCGCCGCCCGAACCGTCCGCGAAGAGGGCGCCGCGCGCGTCATCGCCTCAGCGACCCACGGAGTGTTCTCGGGCGCCGCCTACGAGCGCCTCGCCTACGAGAGCTCCGGGATCGAGCGCATCGTCGTCA
>JAWVFM010000252.1:0-2685 GCA_033856015.1 Solirubrobacterales bacterium | reverse complement strand
CCAAGTACGCCGAGTTCGAGGTGGAACCGGGGGCGCCGATCCGCCACCTCGTGCTGTCCGACGAACCGCCTTTAGAATCCTCGCCGGCCCAGGGGGAGTATCCAAGCGGTCAACGGATGGCGCCTGTAAAGCGTCCGGCTCTGCCTTCGCAGGTTCGAATCCTGCCTCCCCCATCACCACCGGACATGCCGCAGCTGGACCCTGCGAATGGACCAGCTGAAGCGCGGACGGCCGGCTGGACTCAGATCTGGGGACAGCGGCGCGTCACGCTTCCGGCAAAGGCGTTGGAGCTCGCCAGGCTGGCGCTTGGAGACAGGCTCGTGGTCGAGGTCTCGAGCGAGAGCTGCATCACCCTCCGCAGGGTGCAGCCGACGCAAACCCAGCACCACCAGGCCAAATTAGTTGGATAGGCGGGAGCGGCGCCGTCCGTCCTACGACGCCGTCCTACCCCCAAAACGTGCGGGGCCGCCCATCGCGCTCACAGAGCGCGCTGGTGGGCTGGGCCCCTGCCGACCCCGCCCTCGATACGTACCCGATCGAACGAGGCCCAAAACGCCGATCGGGCGAGAATCGGCCGGCCGATCGGTTAAGCCAGGCGCCCTAGGCGCGCTCGCGAAGCCGCTGCGCCTCGGGCAGCTGCTTGAGCTTCTTCAGCGTGTTCGTCTCGATCTGGCGAATCCGCTCGCGCGTCACGCCGAATGCCCGGCCGACGTCCTCGAGCGTCAGCGGGTCGTGGCCACGCAGGCCGTAGCGAAGCTCGATCACCTGGCGCTCGCGCTCGGGGAGCGCGTCGAGCGCGCGCTGAACGTCCTGGCGCTGGAGGTTCTCCGTTGCCGCCTCGTAGGGCTCCTCCACCGAGTCGTCGGCGACGAAGTCGCCGAGTTCGGACTCGTCCTCGTCCCCGACCGGCTTCTCGAGCGACACCGGCATCTGCGCCACCCGCAGGATCTCGCGCACCTCGCGCACCGTGCACTCGAGCTCGGCGGCGATCTCCGCCGGCTCGGGCTCGCGGCCCAGGCGCTGGACGAGCTGGCGCTCCACGTGAGTCACCCGATTCAGCTTCTCGACCATGTGCACGGGGATCCGGATGGTTCGTGCCTTGTCGGCGATCGCCCGCGTGACCGCCTGGCGGATCCACCACGTCGCATACGTCGAGAACTTGTAGCCGCGGCGGTAGTCGAACTTCTCCACGGCGCGGATCAGCCCAAGGGAGCCCTCCTGGATCAGGTCGAGGAAGGTGAGGCCACGGCCCAGATAGCCCTTGGCGATCGAGACGACCAGGCGCAGGTTGGCCTCGACCATGTGGCGCTTGGCGCCGATGTCGCCGCGCTCGATCAGCTTCGCCAGCTCGATCTCCTGATCGGCGGTCAGCAGGTCGACCCGCCCGATCGAGCGCAGATAGAGCCGTAGCGAGTCCAGGCTGGGCTCGACGGTCAGGTCCAGCTCGGCCTTCTTCTTCTCCTCCGCGTCCTCGCCCTCGCCCTTCGCCTCCTTGTAGGCGGTCAGGCCGTTCTCGGCGATCACGTCGACGCCGTGCTCGATCAGGTAGGAGTGCAGGTGCTGGACCTGCTCCTTGGAGACCTCGACCTCCTCGAGCGTCGCCGCGATCTGCTCAAAGGTGAGGTAGCCCACCTCATTGCCTAGCGCCATGAGCGTGCGGAGCTCCTCGAACTCGAACAGCGCCGCCCCGTCGCCGCCCGTCTCCCCCTCGGTCTCCGTCGTGGAGTCGCGAGCGATGTGATCGCCCCCCTCCAAAAGCACGCCGTGCTCCTCAGCCACTGCCACCGCTCCTCTTCACGGTCCTTGAGCGCGCGGAGTATATGCCTTGTAGCCCCTGCAACGTTGTGCCTGGTTGGCGTAAGTTTCGCCACAGCCCACTCCGAACCGGCAAGCACCCGTCACGCCACCGCGGCCGGGCGGGGAAATCAATCCTCTAGCCTCCCGGGAGGCGCAATGCTCGAGACCAGCCAGATCCTCCCCGCCTCCACTCCCGACGTCCAGTCGGGACGCCCCGCCACGCAGGTCAGCCTGACCCGAGTCGGCATTCGCGGCGTCGAGAAGGTCATCTCCGTCGCGGACGGGCACGGGCTCTACTTCGCCGAGCTCGAGTGCTTCGTCGACCTCGACCTCGCGCAGGCCGGCGTCCACATGTCCCGCTTCGAGGAGGTCGTCAACGAGGCCATCGACTCCGTCGTCCTGGGCGAGACCCTGCGCGCGGAGGCCCTCGCCGGCCACATCGCCGAGCAGGTCAGAAAGCGCCAGGGCGGCATGCGCGCGGAGGTCCACATCGCAGCGCGCTATCCGGAGACCGTTCCCGCCCCCGCCTCAGGCATCCCCACGCAGGAGATCTACACGCTCCACGGCACCGCGGTCTCATCCGAGCGCGGCACCCGCACCCTCACCGGGGTCGAGGCGCAGGGCATGACCGCCTGCCCGTGCGCCCAGGAGCTCGTGGCCGGCCGCTCGCGCGAGCGCCTCACGGCGGACGGCTTCACCGAGGAGGAGATCGAGCGGATCTTCGCCGCCGTCCCCGTCGCCACCCACAACCAGCGCGGCATCGGCTCCCTGCACATCGGCCGTCCCGAGGGCGTGGAGCTCGAGGTCGACGCCCGCGACCTCCTCCACATCGTCGAGCAGTCCATGAGCTCCGAGATCTACGAGCTGATGAAGCGCTCGGACGAGGTG
>JAWVFM010000251.1:0-3653 GCA_033856015.1 Solirubrobacterales bacterium | reverse complement strand
CGGGCGCGGCCGCACGGGCACCGCCCGGGCCGAGCACGAGGTGATCCTGAGCGCCGGCGCGATCGGCAGCCCGCAGATCCTGATGCTCTCGGGCATCGGTCCGGCGGCACACCTCAAGGAGGTGGGGGTGGTGCCCCGCGTCGACCTTCCGGGCGTCGGCGAGAACCTCCAGGACCACCCCTACGTGATCTCGTGCTTCGAGTCGACCGTGCCGGAGAGCCTTGCCGACGCCGAGGGCCCGAGGTCGCTCGCCGAGTACGTCCTCCGGCGCACCGGCCCGCTGAGCTCCAACGTCGGCGAGGCGGTGGCCTTCATCCGCACACGCCCCGGCCTTCCGGCGGCCGACGTCCAGCTCCTGTTCGGGCCCGTCTACTACCACGACAACGGGTTCGACACGATCGACGGCCACGCGTTCTCGCTTGCTGCCTGCCTGATCACGCCACGCAGCCGCGGGCGGGTCCGCCTGCGCTCTGCCGACCCGGAAGCGAAGCCGATCATCGTGGGCAACCACCTCGCGGAGCCGCAGGACGTCACGTCGCTCGTCGCCGGCGTCCGCCGCACCCACGAGATCGCCGCGACGGAGCCGCTCGCCTCGGTGCGAGGCCGGACGCTCGTGCCCAGTTCGCCCGTCGAGACCGACGAGGAGATCGAGGCCTTCGTCCGCGAGGAGGCCGAGCTCCTCTACCACCCGGTCGGGACCTGCCGCATGGGCATCGGCGAGGACGCGGTCGTCGACCCGGAGCTGCGCGTGCACGGGGTCAGCGGCCTGCGCGTCGCCGACGCCTCGATCATGCCGGTAATCACCGGCGGCAACACCAACGCCCCGGCGATCATGATCGGCGAGAAGGCCGCCGAGCTGATCCGCTCCGCCCGCGCCTGACCGGCCACGCTCTGCCAGCGACCAGATTTCATCGAGTGGAGAAAAACGACGTCTGGGTCGACGTTTTTCTCCACTCGGCGGGTCAGGAGCGCATGACGCCCGCGGCGAGCCAGATCGCCTCCTCGACGGAGATGTCCGGCACCCCCTGAACCTGGATGGCGACGAGCGCCGTGCGCCGCGTCCCCTTGCCGACCACGTGGTCGGCCGAGATGTTCCCGAACAGGAACCCGATCGGCCGCGACTCGTCCGCCATCACGAGCGTCCCGGGCTCGAGCTCGGTCACGCGGCCGGCGAGGCGCTCTCCCGGGACCGAGGTGCGGATGCCGGGGCGCCCCTCGAGGCGATCCGCGTCGAAGGCCTGGAGCGCGACGCCCGACTCGGCCACGGCGATCGTCAACGCGTCTTCGACGACGTTCTCCGAGATGAAGCCGCCGCGCCTCATCCGCTCGAGAGCCACGCCCTCGACCGGGGTGCGGTCCGTGTCCGGGTCGAGCCCGACGTGGCGGAAGAACACGCGGTATGCCCACGGAATCGGCTGGTGGCGGAGGTTCACGACCTGCGCGCCGGAGAAGCGGTTGGAGAGGTCGCGAAGGCGGTCGCGAACGTGGCGCGGGCTGGAGCGCGCGCCGCCGTCGACCACGAGGAAGCGGACCGCGAGCCCGGGGAACTCGTCGCCGATCGCCGGGGCGACCCAGCCGGCGTCGGGGACCGCCGCGCTGCCGTCGTCTGATCCGAGCAAGCTCATCGGGAGGCCTCGGCGCGCTGGTGGGAACGCTGTATGAGGTCGCGGACTTCGTTGGTCAACTTCGGCCGGGTGACCGACCCGCCCGCTCGCGCGAAGGCGAAGATGCCACCCGGATACGCGAACGCCACGGTCGGACAGCCCCCGACCCGGTACACGTCGGAGACGGCCCCGTCACGGTCCCAGCCCACCGGGACGGTCCACCCGTGCTGCACGGCGAGCGCGCGGACGGATTCGCGATCGTCCCTGATGTCGATCGAGAGGAAGTTCGCCCGCCCGCGAAACCGCTCCGCGACGCTGTTGAACGCGTCCTGGGCGGGCAAGCAGCTGGCGCCCTTGGTGAACCAGAACGAGATCGCCAGCGGCCGGTTGAAGTAGTCGCAGACCCGCAGCGCCCCTGCGACGTGGACCTGGCAGGCGGCGGCGCGCCGATCCGCCGACGGGCACGGGTTCTCCGAGCTGGAGCAGTTGTCCTGGAAGACGTTCGCGTCCCCAACCAGCCCGCTTCGCACGTTCGGGACCGCGAACTCCGGGAGGGCTCGCCCGGCGATGTCGGCGTTCAAGCCGAGGACGCCCGCCGACGTGTTCTTGATGGTGTTGATCGTTGCGATGGCGATCAGCGCGGCAAAGGCCACCCCGACGAAGACGATGTAGCGACCACCGGGCCTTGGCGTCTGGCGCTCGCCACCACCGCCGCCTGCGCTCGCCATCAGCGCCTCGACAGACGGGCCACGAGGCGGCCGATGCCGGCGCGTCTCGCCGGTCGCCGCTGGGGACGCTCGAACTCCAGCAGCGTGCCGATGCCGTCCTCGGCGACCACGAGCGCTGCGGGCAGGACCACCATGACGCCGATCAGGGCAACCCCCAGGTCGAGCACCGTCACCAGCCCGAAGTCCCGGAGCATCCGCACGTCGGAGACCGCGAGGACGGCGAACCCGGCGATGGCCGTCACCCCAGAGGCAGCGATCGCGGCCCCGGTCCGCTGGTAGGAGCGCCGCAGCGCCTCGCCCAGGGAGAGCCCGGCCTCGCGCTCCTCGTAGTACCGGGAGGAGAGGATCACGCTGAACTCGGTCGCGATTGCGATGACCAGCGCCCCGAGCGTGGCGGACATCGGGTTGAGGGGCAGCCTGACGGCCCAGAGGCCAAGCGATGCCCAGCCGGTCGCGAGGACGATCGGGACGAGCGGCACGAGCGCTCGGCGGACCGACCGGTAGATGGCGAACAGCGCGAGCCCGACCGCGAAGAGGCCGGCGAGGGTCAACAGGTACCGGTTCGACTCGAGCTCGGAGTTCGCGTCCGCAGCGAGGACTGGCAGCCCGACCACCTGCGCCGTCACTCCGGCCGGCGGGCCGTTGTTCGCGCCCGGCGGGTCGATCGCCCCGCGGATGTCGTCGATGAGCTGCTTCTGCTGGTCGAACGGCATCACCTTGATCCCGAAGGCGATCACCGCCGTGGTCCCTGGCGCACCGGTCTTCGGGTTCACGTCGATGACGGCCTGCGAGAAATAGGTCGGCAGGAGCTTCAGCACCTGCTTGATCCGCGCCTGGCTCGGTATCGCCTGCGACGTCGAGAACAGATCGGGAAGGGCGATGGCCGGGCAGATCTGCGTCCGCTCGGCCCGGCAGGACGGGTAGAGGCCGCCGAAGCCGTGAGCCGCGAGCACGCGTGCCTCGAAATCCTTCATCCAGGAGATCACGGACGGGTTGGTGAGGTCGGACGAGTTCACGGTCACGTCGACCTCCCCCGAGACGCCGGTCGCCTTCTCGAGCTGGTCGACGCCCTGGAGCGCGGGCAGGTTCGCCGGCACGAGCTGGCGAAGGTCGGAGATGATCCCCACCTGCGTCCCTGCCGCCCAGCCGGCGATGGCCACGACGAGGCCGATGGCGAGGACGCGGCGCGGCGCGGAGATGGCGGCGCCCAGGGTCGAGCGCCCGATGCTTCCCAGGCGCTCGCCGATTCGCTCGAGGGCCTCGAACCTCGGCACCGAGGGCCGCCAAGGAAGCCGCGACGGCCGGCCGCGGTTGGTGAGCG
>JAWVFM010000250.1:0-3726 GCA_033856015.1 Solirubrobacterales bacterium | reverse complement strand
TTCGACCGCAACATCACGGAGATCGCGTCGATCGTGCATTCGGTCGGCGGGACGCTGTACTACGACGGCGCGAACCTCAACGCAATCATGGGCCGCTCGCGCCCGGGCGACATGGGGTTCGACATCGTCCACCTGAACCTCCACAAGTCGTTCTCCCAGCCCCACGGCGGTGGCGGGCCCGGCGCGGGACCGATCGCGGTCTCCGACCGGATCGAGCCGTATCTGCCGGTGCCGCGGATCGAGCGAGTCGAGCCCAGCAACGGCGCCCGGCCGGAACCGCAGTTCGAGCTCCGCACGGATGCCGAGAAGTCGATCGGGCGCCTGCGCGGCTTCCAGGGGAACTTCGGCGTGTTCGTTCGCGCCTATGCCTACATCTGCAGCCTCGGCGGCGACGGGCTGCTCGAGGCCTCGGAGACGGCGGTGCTGAACGCCAACTACCTGCTGGCGAAGCTCCGCGAGGGCCGGGCAGCCGAGCGGCTGCCGCTGGCGTTCGACCGGATCCCGATGCACGAGTTCGTCCTCTCCGGCGCCCCGGCGAAGCGCGAGCTCGGCGTCTCGACCCTGGACGTCGCCAAGCGCCTCCTCGACTTCGGCTTTCACCCGCCGACGATCTACTTCCCGCTCCTCGTCGACGAGGCGCTGATGTTCGAGCCGACCGAGACGGAGACCCGCGAGTCACTCGACCAGCTCGCCGCGGCGATCGACAAGATCCTCGAGGAGGCCGAGGACGATTCCGAGATCGCCCGCAACGCGCCCTACACCACGCCCGTGCGCCGCCTCGACGAGGCGACCGCCAGCCGCAAGCCGCTCATTCGGCAGCCTCTCTAAACGCGGACGGCGACGACCCTCCCTGAATTACTTGCGGACGCCTTCGGCGTCCTTACATGCTGCTTTCGGAGCTAAAGCTCCTCACCGACCGCCCTGTCTCGCCCGCAGGTAGGAGTACTCGCCCGGGTAGCCGTCGCGGCTCTTGGGGACGAGATCGCTGCAGCCCGCGCGCAGGTTTCCGCAGGAGACCAGGTGGCTGTGTCCGTGGCGCCGAGCATGGATGGCGAGCTTCGAGCGGTAGTAGAAGGAGTAGAGGTTGCCGTCGTGGCCGACGTCGACCGCCCGCTCTGCCGGGTCGTGACGCCAGCGGTCCGAGAGCAGGCGCCTCGTCGCGCTCCGGCGGTGCTTCAGGTACCGGTCGAACCAGGCCTGCGCGTACCAGGTGGCCATGTCGATCCCGCGCAGCGTGGCCGGGAGGCCGGGCGCGTATGACCACTCGTAGTGGGTGCCGCCGCGGACGATGACCTCCATCGCGTCCTGGCCGGCACGGCGGTACGCCGCGAACGCGCTGTCCTTCGCGAGCGGCGGCGGGTCCGACGTGTAGGGCTGAGGCGCCTCGTAGTAGTCGGCTGACATCCCCAGCGCGGGCACGCGCGGGTGGAGAGGTTGGCTGCGGCCGTTGTCGTTCGGCGAGGTGGTCGACATCAGGTTGTCGAAGGCGACGATCGCGTCGACCCTGCGATCGCGCGCTCCCAGGATCGAGGCCACGTCGGCGCCGCGCGAGTGCCCGGCGATGCCGATCTCGCGCGCGTTGATCAGCCGCCGAAGCGGGTCGGAGCGGTCCGCGCTGCCGCTTCGGGCCAGCGATCGCTGCTTGGCCCGTCCCGGCGAGCCCCCCGGCTTTGGGTGGCCGGGAGTGCGCCTGGGCAGGTAGCGGTGGCGCCGCGAGGAGAGCAGGAACGTGAGGGCGTCGTGGGCCTGCTCGACCGCGTCCTCGTCCGCGGCGGCTTCGCTCGCGCCGCCGCCCGCGCTCTGCTGGATCGCGACGTGGCGGTTGCGGTCGTCGCCGGCGCCGAAGGTGTCGGATGCGCCGTGGCCCTGCGGGTCGAAGGTCATCACGACGTAGCCCGAGCGGGCGATCGCCTGTGCCGCGTACCAGTAGATCTCCTCCGAGGCCAGGTCCCCGACCACGAAGACCACAGCGGGCATTCTGCGGAGCGGCTGGCCCCTGCGGGGCAGGGGAGCCCAGACGTGACCGGAGATCAGCGCGCCGTTGCGGTTCACGAAGTGGACCGGGCGAACGATCCCGTAGCGCCCGCCCCAGTCGTAGAGGCGCGGGTCGCCCGCGCACAGGTCCAGGTTCGCCGCGCAGGGGTTCGCCGGCAGCCGCCCAGGGTTGTCGGCCAGGGCCTGGCCGAGCCCAACGGTGCCGTGTAGAGACTGCAACGCCAGCTGGGCCTGGAAGCCCGGGCTGGACTCGCCGTCGGCAAAGCGCTCGTTGGACTTCGCGAAGTTGGCGGCCTCCGCGCCCGCGTCGAACGCTTCGGCGGTGCCGGCGCACACGCACCCGACCAGCACCGCGATTGCGATCGGTAGGAAGCGGCGCACGCGGGGATTGTGCTCCGCGGGCGGCCCGGCCGCGCCGCTACCGGACCGGGCCCTGCGTGGACGGAGCGGTCGCAGGGACTTCTTGCCGCAAATTCCGCAAACCCGGCTTGCAGGCCCCGGAGGCTCGCGCTAGGTTGCCCGCACCAAGTCCTCATCGGGTGATCGCAAGGTCACCAACGGTGAGTCAGGCGATTCGCAAGGAGCGCCGGGCCGGACGCAAGAAAGGCCCACGGGGAGCCGCAAGGCAAACCGAGATTCACCGGATGGGGCGTGGTTTGGAGTGAGGCCCGGTTCGCCGGGCCTCCTTCTATTGGGGGGTCATGTCTAGGCCGGCGCCGATTTCGGCAGCTTCTGCTTGAGCTCGAGGACGGGTGCGAAGAGGTCGCCGTGCGTCTCCACGCGCTCCAGCACCGCCGGGGTCTCGAACCGGAGAAGATCCGGGTCCG
The DNA here is from genome assembly GCA_033856015.1 of Solirubrobacterales bacterium. Classification (GTDB taxonomy): domain Bacteria; phylum Actinomycetota; class Thermoleophilia; order Solirubrobacterales; family 70-9; genus JAWVFM01. The sequence goes on along the minus strand of JAWVFM010000250.1, from coordinate 904 downwards.
AGGCGTCGAGGGCGGCCTCGACCTCGTCCCAGGTCACGGGAGTCGAGACCGTCGGCTGCTCTCGGGCGCGCAACGAGTAAGCGGCGACGGTCGTCTTCGCCCGGTCGTTCTGGCTCCAGTCGACGAAGACCTTGCCCTTGCGCAGGTCCTTCTTCATTCGCGAGACCACGAGCTTCGGGTCGTTGCGCTCGAGCGCCTGCGCCACGGCGTGAGCGAAGGGCTTCGTCTGCTCGTACGTGATCTTCGTGTTGAGCGGGGCATATAGCTGTAGCCCCTTGGAGCCGGAGGTCTTCGGGAAGGACTCCAGGCCGATCTGCTCGAGGAGGTCGCGGATCCGCAGGCCCACGGTGCAGCACTCGATGATCGTCGCCGGTGGACCGGGATCGAGGTCGAAGGCGAGGGCGGTCGGTCGCTCGATGTCCTTCGCCTCCGACAGGGAGGGATGGAGCTCGAGCGCGGCGAGCTGCGCCAGCCAGATCAGGGTCGCACGCTCATCGCAGACGACGAAATTGAGCAGGCCCTCCTTCCCGAATTCGAGCGGGGCCGTCTTCACCCAGTCGGGGGTGTGCGAGGGCGCGCGCTTCTCGTAGAAGCTCTTCTCGCCCACCCCGTTCGGGAAGCGGACGCGGGTGAGCGGGCGCCCGGCGAGGTGGGGGAGGATCGCCGGCGCGATCCGGGCGTAGTAGTCGAGGGCCTCGCCCTTGGTGAACCCGGTCTTCGGCCAGAGCACCTTGTCGAGGTTGGTGAGCCCGACCCGGCGACCGTCGACGTCTACTTCGCGGCTTTGGCCTTGCTTCGCGATTTCGACTTGGACTGGGAGCTCTTGGAACTGGATCCCGACTTGGCGGGCGAGCGCTTGCGTCGCTTCGTCCCGCCGTCGCCTCCGTCGGCGGCCGCGGCGAGC
>JAWVFM010000249.1:0-5205 GCA_033856015.1 Solirubrobacterales bacterium | reverse complement strand
AGGCATCGTTTGGGAGCTACGGCCTCGCCACTCAGGCCCGCGGCACGCTCATCCGCGACTTCAACGGCGACGGCAAGAACGACATCGTGGTCAGCAACGACCAGCAGCAGCTGGCGCTCCTGCGCGGCAAGGGCGACGGGACCTTCCGCGCGCAGCAGAACTACGACTTCGCCCCAAGTGGGGCAGGCCAGCTCGCCGTCGGTCGAATCAACGGCGACAAGCGGCCGGACGTCGTGATGGCGGGGAGCGGGAAGCGGAGCCTCGTCGTCTTCGTCGCGCGCAAGGGCAAGCGCGTCTTCAAGAAGCCGGAGCGGTACCCCGGACCGGCTGAAGTCGACGGCATCGCGGTGGGGGACCTGAACCGCGACGGGCGTTCGGACATCGTCGCTGTCGGCGGCGGCTCCGGCAAGGGGGGAGCGTCGAATCCGCAGCTCTATGTCCTCATTGCGCGCAAGGGGGGCGGCTTCCAGAACGCCGCGATCACGTTCCTTTCCGGCGTGTACGCGACGGATCTGACGCTCGCTGACCTCAACGTCGACGGCAGGCTCGACGCCATCATCACCCACGCCAACGGGCGGTTGGACATCTTGCACGGCAAGGGAGACGGCACGCTCGGCAGTCCACGCAGCGTCAAGAGCGGTTCTGAGGCACAGCAGACGATCGCGCTGCGCCTGAACGCGGACAGGCGCCCCGACCTCGTGGTAACGGGCGGTTCGCAGAACTCGGTTTCCGTCCTGCTCGCCAAACACTGAGCGCCGCGCTCAGCCGCCCAGCACCGTGTAGCCGCGGCCGGCGAAGTCGAAGCCCAGGAGGTCGCCGGTCGGGTTCTTGCGATCGCCGTGGTGGTAGGCGCGGACCTCGGCGATCTTGCCGTCCTCGAGCCGAAACCACTCGGTCCCGCGGTTGATGCGGGGCTCGCCCGACTTCGGGTCGGTCCAGGTCATGGCCCACTCGATCACCGCCTCGTCGCCCTGCTCGATGCCGTGCTCGTAGTGCCAGCGCGCGCCGAGCTCGTCGATGCCCCACTTCGCGTTCTCGGCGATCTCGCGCCCGTGGTGCGGGCCGAGGCGGGTGTAGTAGTGGGTGGCGTCGTCGGTGAAGTGCGAGGCGACGAGGTCGACGTCGCCGCTGTTCAGCGACTCGTAGTAGGAGCGGATGTGGTCGAGGTGGGCCACCGGCCGTCGGCGGGATCATCGCACCGAAGCCTTCAGGCCGAGCTGAAGCCGGTGGGCACGCGCTCGAGCTCGTGGCGTTCCACGATCGTGTCGATCAGGCCGTACTCGATGGCCTCCTGCGCGGTGAAGAAGCGGTCACGATCCATGTCGTCGTGGACCTCGTCCACGTCGCGGCCGGTGTGGGTCGAGTAGATCTGGTCCACGCGCGCCCGCAGCGCCAGCGCCGCCTCGGCGTGAATGGCGACGTCGGAGACCTGGCCCTGGTAGCCGCCCGACGGCTGGTGGATCAGGATCCGCGCGCTCGGCAGGGAGAAGCGCTTGCCGGCGGCGCCGCCCGCGAGGAGCAGCGACCCCATCGACATCGCGATCCCGAAGCAGATCGTCCGCACGTCGGGCCGGACGTACTGCATCGAGTCGTAGATGGCGAGGCCCGCGTCGACCGACCCGCCGGGCGAGTTGATGTAGAGCGAGATCTCCTTGTCCGGGTCCTCGGCCTCCAGGTGAATGAGCTGGGCGACGACCAGGTTCGCGATCTCGTCGCCGATCTCCTGGCCCACGAAGATGATCCGCTCGCCGAGCAGGCGTGAGTAGATGTCGAACGAACGCTCACCGCGCGACGTCTGCTCGACGACCATCGGGACCAGGGACATGGGGGCTCCTCTCCTTGGACGCGCAACTCACTGGTTGCGCTTGGACACGCTAGCATGTGCAACCAATAAGTTGCTGGTCACGCGGAGACTGGAGTGGAGATGAGCGAGGATCGACAGGTCGACGAGGCGCGGGAGGTCCGGCGGGAAACGATCGTCGAGGCCGACGAGGCCGATGTCTGGCGGGCATTCACCGACCCGGCGCTGCTCTCGGAGTGGCTCGGAGACGACGCCGAGCTCGACCCGGTCCCCGGGGGCGAGGTGAGCGTCGGGGGCCCCGACGGTCAGCGTGAGGGCCGTGTGCTGTGGGTCGAGGAGGGTCGCAGCCTGGTCTTCACATGGGCTCGTCCAGGCGACGACGAGAGCATCGTCCAGCTGGAGCTGGAGCCGTGCGTTTCCGGCACGCGCGTGACGGTGGTCGAGTCCCTCACGCAGGCTGGAGCGCTGACTCCCACGGCGATGGCCTGGGGCGCATCGCTCGCTCGGCTCTCACACGCGACCAGCCTGGCGCTGGCCTGACACCCGCAGTGGTCCCGGCCGGAGTCGACGCCGTCTTCGCCGCGCTCGCGGATCCCACGCGGCGGAGCCTTCTCGAGCGGCTCTCGGCACGGCCGAGCACGACGGCAACGGCGCTGGCGGCGGAGCTGCCGATCACCCGCCAGGCAGTGGCCAAGCACCTCGCGCTCCTTCGCGGCGCCCGGCTCGTGAACGCCGAGCGGGTGGGACGGGAGACCCGCTACCGGCTCGACGCGCGGCCGCTCGACGACGCCGCCCGGTGGATCGCGCAGGTCGGCGCCGAATGGGACGGGCGGCTTGCCGAGCTCAATCGGCTGCTCAGCGCCCGGGCTAGAGGCCGTACGAGCGGCCGATGACGTCGAGCATGATCTCGTCGGTGCCCGCACCGATCCGGTTCAAGCGGACGTCGCGGTAGGACCGCTCGATCTCGTACTCCTTCATGTAGCCGTAGCCACCGAGGATCTGGACGCACTCGTCCGCGACCTCGCAGCACATGCGGGAGGTCATCAGCTTGACCATCGAGATCTCACGGACGGGGTACTCGCCGTTCGCGTAGCGCCAGGCGGTGACGTAGTTGAACTGCCTGGCGGCCTCGATCTTCGTCGCCATCTCCGCGAACTTGTGGCGGATCGCCTGGAACTTGCCGATCGGACGGCCGAACGCCTCGCGCTCCTTCGCGTACTCGAGGGTCCTCTCGAACATCCGCTCGGCGCCGGCCACGCAGCCGGCGGCGGCCACCATGCGCTCCGACTGGAGCTCCCCGCTGATGTGGTAGAAGCCCTTGCCGATCTCGCCGAGCACGGCCTCGGCTGGCACGCGGAGCTCGTTGAATGCCAGCTCGCCGGTGTCCGAGGAGTGCATGCCCATCTTCTCCAGGCGCCTCGAGACCTCGAAGCCCTCGACGTGGTTGCCGTCGTCGTCCTTCAGGTCGACGAGGAACAGCGTGATGCCGTCGTGGCGCTTCTCGGGGTCAGTCTTGGCCACGAGGAGGATGAAGTCCGCCCGCGGGCCGTTGGTGATGAAGGTCTTCGAGCCCGAGATCACGTACTCGTCGCCGTCCCTGATGGCCTTGGTTCGGATGCCGGCGACGTCGGAGCCGGCCCCCGGCTCGGTGATCCCGAGGCAGCCGATCTTCTCGCCCTTGATGCCGGGCACGAGGTAGCGCTGCTTCTGGTCCTCGGTGCCGAGCAGGTGGACGGGGGGCAGGACCATGTCGGTCTGGACGGCGAAGCCCATGTTCGTGCCACCTGACGCCGAGTAGCTCATGCACTCCGCGCGCACGAGCGAGTAGTAGTAGTCGCCGCCCTGCCCGCCGTACTCCTGCGGAAAGCACAGGCCGAGGTAGCCGAGCTCGCCGGCGCGCTGCATCGCCTCGTCGGGCCAGAGCGTGTCCTCCCACTCGTTGCGGTGGGGGTAGAGCTCCTTCAGCACCCAGGCCTTCATCGACTCGCGCAGGTCCTCGTGCTCGTCCGTGAAGAGCAGGTGGTCGCGGGCTCCCTCGTGCTGGGGCTTGATGACGGTCTCGGTCGCTGCCATGGCTGACTCCTCGCGGCTCTCTCGGGCTGACGCGCCACCACGGCGCCTCTATGAAGTGTAGAGTACTACTTCATACATCATGGATTACCAAGAGCTTCTCTACGACGTGTCCGAAGGGGTGGCGACCCTCACGCTCAACCGCCCCGACCAGCGCAACGCCCTCTCCGGGCAGCTCCTTACCGAGCTCGTCGATGCGACGAAGCGCGCCCGCGACGACGACGACGTGCGGGCCGTCGTCCTCACCGGGGCCGGCGAGAAGGTCTTCTGCGCGGGCGCCGACCTTGGCGGCTTCGCGGCGGACGTCCCGCTCGTCCAGAAGCACTTCGCCTCCGACCTCTTTCTCGAGTTCTTCCGGCTGATGCCCAGGCTCGGCAAGCCGTCGCTCTGCGCCGCGAACGGCCACGTGCTGGCCGGCGGGTTGGGGCTGGCCCTCTCGTGCGACCTCGTGATCGCCAGAGAGGGCGCCACCTTCGGCACGCCGGAGATCAACGTCGGCGCCTTCCCCTACATGATCATGGCGCTGATCTATCGCAACGTCCCCCGCAAGAAGGTCAACGAGATGATGCTCCTCGGCGAGCGGCTCTCGGCGGAGGAGGCGGTGGCCTGCGGGCTGGCGAACAGAGTGGTCCCGGCGGACGAGTTCGACGCGGCGGTCGCCGACTGGGCCTCCAAGCTGGCGTCGAAGAGCCCGGTCCTCATGCGCCTGGGCCATGACGCGATGTACCGCCAGCAGGACATGGCGATCGACGACGGGCTCGACTACCTGCGCTCGCAGCTCTCCCTGACCTTCTCCACCGAGGACATCCTCGAGGGAGTCCAGGCGTTCTTCGAAAAGCGCGAGCCACAATGGAAGGGCCGCTAGCAGTGACGACCAAAGAGCCCACACCAAGGGCGCCCGAACCCGGCGACACCGGACGCGAAGCGGAGGATGTCGGCGGAGTTATTCACAAGCTTCCCGGCACCGCGCCGCTCACGGAGCTCACCGAGCAGCTCGAGGAGCGCCGCGAGCACGCCATGCTCGGCGGTGGCAAGGAGAAGATCCAGAAGCAGCACGACGCGGGCAAGCTCACGGCGCGCGAGCGCATCGCCCTGCTCGTGGATGAGGGCTCGTTCGTCGAGATCGGCCTCCACGGCGGCCCGCACTTCTCGCAGCGCTCGATGGAGGGCAAGGACGCGCCGGCCGACGGCGTGATCACGGGCTGGGGCGACGTGGACGGCCGCCGCTGCGCGATCGCCGCGTACGACTTCACGGTGATGGCCGGCTCGATGGGGATGACGGGTGAGATCAAGGTCGGGCGCCTGCGCGAGATGGCGCTGCAGAAGCGGATGCC
>JAWVFM010000248.1:0-11396 GCA_033856015.1 Solirubrobacterales bacterium | reverse complement strand
TCCCGCGGGCTCGGGAAAGCGATCGCGCCGCCAAGTTCGACACCGAGCTCGCGCACCGGCTGGGCGCCATGGGGTATTTGGGCGCTCCCGTCGCCGAGGAGTACGGCGGACGCGCCCTCGACTACGTGACCTACGGCCTGATCGTCGAGGAGATCGGCCGCGGCGACTCCGCGATGCGCACGGTCGTCTCGGTCCAGACGTCGCTCGTCGGCGGCGCGATCGAGCGCTGGGGGAACGAGGAGCAAAAGCAGCGCTGGCTGCCCGGCCTCTGCGCCGGCGAGACCTTCGGCTGCTTCGGCCTCACGGAGCCCGAGGCGGGGTCCGACCCCGCCTCGATGCGCACCCGCGCCGAGAAGATCGAGGGCGGGTGGCGCATCAACGGCCAGAAGATGTGGATCTCGCTCGGCAACGTGGCGACGGTCGCGCTGGTCTTCGCGCAGACCGACCCGGACCAGGCGCATCGCGGGATCGCGTGCTTTCTCGTGCCGACCGAGACGGACGGATTCTCGACCCAGGAGATCCACGGCAAGCTGGGCTTGCGCGCCTCGGATACGGCCTCCCTCGCCTTCGACGGCGTCGAGGTCGGCGACGACGCCCTGATGGGCGAGGTGGGCGACGGGTTCAAGATCGCCATGAGCGCCCTCGACTCCGGCCGCTACTCCGTTGCGGCGGGCTGCGTCGGGATCTGCCAGGGCTGCGTGGACGCGTCGGTCAGCTACTCGACGGAGCGCGAGCAGTTCGGCGTGCCCATCGCGAGCTTTCAGCTGGTGCAGGCAATGATCGCCGAGATGATCGTCAAGCGCGACGCGGCGCGCATGCTCGTCAGGCGGGCCGGGATCCTGAAGGACCTGGGCAAGCCCTCGACGGTGGAGACTGCGATTGCGAAGCTCTACGCCACGGAATCGTCGATCGAGTGCGCGAACGCCGCCATCCAGGTCCATGGCGGCTCCGGCTACGTGGACGACCACCCGGTGGAGCGCTACCTCCGCGACGCTCGGGTGACCACCCTCTACGAGGGGACGTCCCAGATCCAGAAGCTGATCATCGGCCGCGATGCAACCGGGATCAACGCCATGATGCCGGTGCGCGCCGGCTGAGGCGGCCATGGCCGGGCTCGTCGAGACCTCCCTCGACGGTCACGTCGCCCTCTGCCGCCTGAACAGGCCCGAGGCTCGCAACGCCCTCTCGCCGGAGCTGATGGAGGTCCTCGGGGCAGCCGTTGCCGGTTTCGACGCCGACCCGAACGTGCGCTGCATCGTCATTGCCGGCTCCGATAAGGCGTTCGCGGCGGGCGCGGACATCGGCGCCCTCGCCGAGCGCGAGTTCCACGAGGCGCTCTTCCACCCGGCGGCGGGGTTCTGGACCCGGCTTGCCGAGTGCAGGACGCCGATGGTCGCGGCGGTCTCCGGCTGGGCACTCGGCGGTGGTTGCGAGTTGGCGCTCTGCTGCGACATGATCGTCGCCTCCGAGACCGCCGAGTTCGGGCAACCTGAGATCACGCTGGGGATCATCCCCGGCGGCGGCGGGACCCAGCGCCTCGCTCGCGTGGTCGGCAAGCAGCGCGCGATGGAGCTGGTGCTCACCGGCAGGCGCTTCGACGCGCACGAGGCCGAGCGGATGGGCCTGGTTGCGGAGGTCACGAAGGAAGGCGACTGGCTCCCGCGGGCGCTCGAGCTCGCGGAGCGCATCGCTCGGCGCCCGCCGATCGCGACGCGCCTCGCGAAGCAGGCCGTGCTCGCGGCCGACGAGAGCGGCCTCGCGGCAGGTCTCGCGCAGGAGCGACGCCTCTACGAGCTCGCGATGGCCACCGAGGACCGCGTCGAGGGCATGCAGGCGTTCCTCGAGAAGCGCCGCCCCGAGTTCAGGGGACGCTGAGCCCGGGCATGACGGACCGGATCGGCGTCGTCGGGGCGGGGACCATGGGCTGGGGCATCGCCCAGCTCGGCTGTCTGGGCGGCTTCGCGACGGTGTTGCATGACCCGGTCCCCGAAGCCCTCCAGGCCGGCGCTGCCAAGCTTCGGGAGGCGCTGGACAAGGGCGCGGAGCGCGAACGGTGGACTCGTGACGAGGCGAACGCGGCGGCCGAGCGCCTCGTCGTCGAGCAGGATCTCGAAGGCCTCGCCGGCTGCGACCTCGTGGTCGAGGCCGCGCCCGAGAGCCTCGAGCTAAAGCGCGAGCTGTTCGCGACGCTCGAGGGCGTCTGCGGGACGGAGACGGTGCTCGCGACCAACACCTCCTCCCTCTCGGTCACCGCGATCGCGGCCGGCCTGGAGCACCCCGAACGCGTCTGCGGAATGCACTTCTTCAACCCGCCGGCGCTCATGCAGCTGGTCGAGGTCGTCGCCGGCGATGCATCACACGAGCCGGCGCTCGAGCTCGTCACGCAGGTGGCGACGGCAATGGGCCGGACGCCGATCCGCGCGGCCGACGCGATCGGCTTCGTCGCGAACCGCTGCGCGCGGCCGTTCTCCCTGGAGGCCCTGCGCCTCTACGGCTCCGGGGTGAGCGATCCGGAGCAGATCGACCGCATCATCCGCATCGGCGGCGGCTACCGGATGGGTCCCTTCGAGCTGACCGACCTGGTGGGAGTCGACGTGAACTTCGCCGTGGCGAAGTCGTTCTGGGAGCAGAGCTTCCACGAGCCGCGCTGGCAGCCGCACCCGATCCAGGCGCGGATGGTCGCCGGCGGACGCCTCGGCCGGAAGTCCGGACGCGGCTACTACGACTACGCCAATGCCGAGCACCGCCCTCCGGACCCCGAGCGCGGCCCGCCGGCGAGCTCATCGCAGCGCGATCACGAGGTCGAGAGCATGGTCGACTGGGTCGCGATTCCGACCCTTGAGGAGGCGGTGGTGGTCGAGATCGCGCGCAAGCCCACGACCACTCCGGAAGAGCTCTCCCGGGCCGGCATGTATTTCACTGCGCTCGGCAAGCACGTGGAATGCCTGCCGCGAACCGCCCCGGGCCTGGTCCTGGGCCGGATCCTCTGCCAGCTCGTCAACGAGGCCCACTTCGCGGTCCAGGAGGGCGTCGCCTCGCCCGGCGACGTGGACACGGCGCTTCGCCTCGGCCTCAACCACCCGCGCGGGCCGTTCGAGTGGTGCGAGGAGATCGGCGCGGAGACCGTGGTCGAGACGCTCGACGCCCTGCACGCCGAGCTCGGGGAGGAGCGCTACCGCGTCGCCGCTTCGCTTCGCGCGAAGGCGGCGGCCGAGGCCTCCGCCGACGGCTGAGCGGCCACCGGCTGAGCGCCCCCGGCGCCGAGCCATGAGCCGGCGAGGATCAGGGAGAGCCCGATGATCTTGCCGGCGGTGATGCCCTCGCTCAGGAAGACCGCGCCATAGACCACGGCGAACCCGGGCGCGATGTAGGAGACGAGCATCGCCTTCGCCGGCCCGACGGACGCGATCAGCGAGTAGAAGATGACGAAGGCGATCCCGGTGCCGGCGATGCCGAGCCCGGCCATCGCCGCCACGGGCCCCAGGGCCGGCGCGCTCGACGGCAGCGTGGCCAGGGCCGCCGGCGCGAGCAGCAGCGCACTCGCCCCCATCACCACGGCGACGATGCCGATCGGCGGAGCGTCGCGAAGGCGCGACTTGACGACGAACCCGCCGACGGCGTAGCCGACGCCGGCGAGCACAACCGCGAGCCCTCCGAGCACCATTGACCCGGAGCCGGTGAGGTCGAGGCCGAAGAGGGCGGCGACGCCCACGATCCCGATCCCGACACCGGCGAGTCTGGACCCCTCCGAGCGCTCGTCGCGGTCGAGGCGCAGCGCCAGGAGGGCGGTGAAGATCGGAGCCGTCGCCACGAGGATCCCGGCGAGCGACGAGGAGATCGCGCCCTCTGCCACGGAGATCAGGAGGAACGGCCCGGCCACCTGGACGGCTCCGAGCAGGGCGAGGACCCGCAGGTGGCCACGCAGCGGCGCCAGCTCGCCGCGCGACGCGGCGAACGGGAGGAGGACGAGAGCTGCCAGGGCGATCCGCGTGAAAGCGACCATCTCCGGCGAGAGGTCGCGCAGCCCGATCTTGATCAGCAGGTAGCTGGCTCCCCAGATCGAGGAGAGCAGCAGGAACCAGAGCCAGGACCGTCGATCCACCCCGGCGAGGTTAGAGGGCCGGTCGGGTCAGTCCCGGCGCTCGACGGTACCGCTGTTGATGCCCCCGTGCATGAACGTCGGGGCGACGGGCCACTGGCGCTTCCAGTCGGCCAGCTCCGACGAGGGGAAGACGTTCAGGAACCGCGGGTCGCGCCGGTTCTGGTCCGCCAGCGCCTTCTCCTTGATCATCGAGTCGTACTGGTCGATCGAGTCCTCGAGCGTGTTCGAGTTCAGGATCACCTCGCGACCGAAGAACTCCGCCGTCCTGCGAACCCCCGGGATCTTCGAGAGCTCTGGCTGCCAGTTGTCGGCCGCCACCCCGTTCTCGGAGGAGACCCAGACGCCCTCGTTCGTGTTGACGCACAGCGAGTGGTTGCCGTCCGTGTGGCCCGGGGTCCAGACGAGCGCGCAGCCCCTGCCGAGCTCGACGTCGCCGTCGACCAGGACGACGTTCTCGGTGCGCAGGTCCTTGATCCCGTCGCCGACGTACCAGGCCCACTGCATCGGGTGGATCGAGGCGAAGGTGTCCCACTCCCGGCGCTGGGCGATCAGCTTGGCATTCGGGAAGAGCGGCTCGCGCGCCGCGGCCTCGCCCTCGATCGGCTCGTGCGTTCCAAGCACGAAGCGCGGGTCCTGGACGTGGAGGTGGTCGAAGCTGATGAAGTCGACGTCTTCGGGCTGCAGGCCGAGCGTGCGCAGCGCGCTGACCGGCTCGTGCCAGATCTTTGCGAGCACCTTGTAGGAGAGGAACTCGCCCAGCCGCTCGATCTGCTGCGCGTAGAAGGGAGCCTCGGCCGGTCCCTCAGGGACCGTCGGCTCGTACGCCAGCGTCCGCAGCCGGCCCTCGAAGTCCTCGAACTGCACCACCTGAAGACGGTTGATGATGTTGATGTAGGGGTTGGCTCCGATCGCGGCGCCCCCGAAGGCGAACTTCAGCGGATAGCCGGCCGAGGCGATGTCGACCGTGCGCACGGCCCTGACGCGGTTCTCGGGAGTGGCGAAGCGGGCGCGAAACTCCGTCGCGGCCTCGCGGATGGCGGCCGGGCGGTCGCCTCGCGGCCAGGTCTCGTTGGCTTCGTCGAACTCGTGAGCGTTACGCAGCCCGATCGCGTCCGGGCTCAACTCTGGGGTCTCGATCACGGCCATCCACGCATCTCCTTTTCGAGGACGCTCGAGCACGAACCTTAGCCACTCAGGTATAGGATCGAGCCCGGCCGAACGAGGAGGAGCAGATGTCCAGGCAGGAGCTAGTCGACGCCTATCTCGAGGGGGGCGTCTCGAGGAGGGCATTCGTGCGACGCCTGATCGCGTCGGGTGTCTCGGTCGGAGCGGCGATCTCCTACGCCGAGGTGCTCGCCCCGGATGCCCTCGCGGCCCCGCGGGCGCGCGCCAAGGGAACGATCGAGGACATGTACCCCCTGGTGTCGACGCGGATCGTCACGCGCGACATCTCCGACGTCCGCCACAACGCCCGCCTGAAGGTGAAGGTCACCAGCAACTCGGCACTCGTCGTCCACATGGCCGCCTTCGTCGAGAAGGCCGGCCACCTGCAGGCCATGGGGTTCGTGCCCTACGTGCCGACCAACGCCCGCACCTTCGCGGGACCTGGGACCAAGACCATGACGATCCCTCTCTTTGGGCCACCCTCGCCGCTCGCCGGAATGAAGCAGGCGAAGGTCTTCGTCGAGTCGAGGTTCAGCACCAGCTACAGCACGTTCTCCACGGCCAAGGCCACGCTCAAGTAGCGGCCTGGCGGCCAGCCCCGCCTCGGCGAGGTCGCAGCGCTTCGAATGCGGCGCCGGCCGATGCCGCCGCCACCCCGATCGCGACCAGCAGGCGGGCACGCCGGTACTCGGGCCAGAGCTCGCCTCCCCATCGGCGCACGCGTGCCTCCGTGTCGGACAGCCGCCGCCGGCTGTAGCCGGCCAGAAAACGCGGCAGCTCGCGCCGGCTTCCCCGCTCGAGGAGAAACACCCGCGTCATCGACCTTCCTCGCACGAAATGATGCGAGGCAAGGCGCCACGGGCTGGAGCACCTACTGAAATGCACGAGCTCGATGCCCTGCTCGCGAAACGCGCCGTGGCCCCGCCTATGGAGCTCCTGGTTGACGGCCGTGTCCTCCCCGGCTCGCAGGTCTGCGCGAAAGCCGCCGACCTCCTCGAGCGCGCTGCGAACGTACGAGCAATGAGCCGGCGCCCCGGCGAGCTCGCCGGACGGCCGGCCAGGCAGGGCACTCGAGTGGTCGAGGAAGTACGAGGCCCAGCCCGAGCGCGTCCGGGTCCCGTTGAGGATCGAGCCGGTGACCATCGTGAAGCCGCGGTCGTGCGCAGCCAGTCGCGCCGCGAGGCTGCCCGGGCGAAGGGCGACGTGCGATCCGGGAAACGACACGTATTCGCCCCGGGCCCGCTCGAGGCCGGCGTTACGGGCGGCGCCCGGCAGTACGCGCTCAGGCAATTCGACCAGTTGAAGATCGGGAAAGCGCACGCGCACCACGCTCGCCGTGCCGGGGCTGCCGCTGACGACGACGATCACCTCGAACGGCTCGGGACATTCCTGCTCGACCACGGAGCGGACGCTGGCTTCGATCGTCGCCTCGTCATCGCCGGCGATGACGATCGCGCTGAGCACGGGAGCGTCCCGATCGTGGGCGGCGAGCAGCCGATGCCGCACGGGCTCGCGATCGAGGAGGACATCCACATTGGGGGCGCGCGGCACCCATTCGCGGAGCGCGCCCGGCTCCTCGACCAGGTTGGAGTAGTCGCGCTGCCAGCGCCGCTGCGGGTCGGCCTCCTCGTACTTCGACAGACGTGCGCTCCGGCGTTCCGGTGTCATCGAGGCGAGGTGCTGGATGCGGAGGCTGGTCCGCAGCCAGCGTGCAGCCGGGATCGACCGGGGAACAGGAACGGCGTGCAGCCGGCCGCCGGGGAGCTGCGCTCCGGCCACGGCAGCGAAGAGGCGAAAGGCCCAAAGCCCCGAGGCGTCGAAATGCTCACGATCGCCGATCATGCGGTGGACGCGAAGGCCGTAGGCGCAGCCCGCGTCGGCCTCCTCGTCGACGAACCGGCGCAGCGCTGTGGCGTCCGGCGGATCGATCCGCTCGTCCGCATCGAGGAAGATCACCCAGTCCGCGCCCTCCTGGACTGCCGCGTCGAGCAGCGCCTGCCGGTTCGCCCTGTCGTTCCAGCCCGCATACGTATCCCGCCGCGGATTGCGAAGGACGCGCGCGACGAGAGCGGAGCCCGCGAGGAGGGTCGCCGTCTCATCCGTCGAGCCGTCGTCGAGGGCCACGACGAGGTCCGCGAACGCCGCGACGGACTCCAGGTAGTCCTCGATCTCCGCCGCCGCGTTGCGTGCCGGCAGGAGGCAGGCGAGCCGCCTGCCGCCGCCTCCCATCCGCTCGAGCCCCTCGCCGCTGTCGGTGTCGAGGACCGCAAGAGCGGAGGGTCGGCGCCACCACTTGGCGAACTGCCCCTCAGGTCGCGTCAGCATCGCGCCTCCGGCGGCTTCGAAGCGCCCGTCAGGGTCGGCCTCACGGTACTTGCGGCGGCGCTCCGCGAGTCGCTCCTCGGAGTCGAGGTGGCGGACGCGGATCGTGGTCCTCAGCAGGCGCCCTGCGCCGAGGCCGCCCGGGACCGGGTTGAAGTGAAGGCGCTCACCGCCGACCACCAGGCCCGGCGCAGCCTGGAACGCGCGGTACACGACCCGCGGTTCGGTGAGCACGTCGTCTCCCCACATGCGGTAGAGGCGCAGCCCGTAGGCGAGACCGGGTAGGGCGTCCGCAAGGAGGAAGTCACGCAGCGCCGCCGCGTCGTCCGGGTCGATTCGCTCGTCTGCGTCGAGGTACACGACCCATCCCACGTCCCTCTCGATCGCCGCCTCGAGGAGGCGCTGGCGATTTCTGGCGTCGTCCCACCCGCTGTACGTGGCCCGCCGCGGGTTCTCGAGCAGCTGGGCGACGAGCGGGGAGGCCTCGAGAATCGGGGCGGTCGAGTCCGTGGACCCGTCGTCGAGGGCAATGACCAGGTCCGCGAATCCTGCGGCCGAGGCGAGCAGCCCCTCGAGCTCGCCCTCGGCGTTCCTGGCGGGGGTCAGGCAGGCCACGGCCTGACTGACCGGAGCCACGTCCCTCGACGTCGCCGCCGCCGAAGCCTCGCGGATCAACCTGTCCAGGTCGACGTTCCCGGGGCAATCCTTGGCCGCGAAGACCTCGCGATGCCCGATCACGTGCTCGCGATCGAGCGCAAAGCCCCAGCGCGCGGCAATGCGAGAGATCAGGCTTGCCGCTGCCGCGTACTGCTCGTCCGGCCGCCGCACGCCGCTCGGATCGCCGCCGTCCTCAAGCTCGATTCCGACCGTGTAGAGGTTGGGGTCTCCACCCTCGGCGAGCACAAGCGGCGCGCTCGGGCTCCGCACGCGTCCGGCGTGCCGGGCGGCATCGCACTCATCGACCAGCTGGATGGTCCGCCCGTCGAGCGTGACCAGGTAGTGGCTCGATACGCCTCCGGCCGGATCGACCATCCAAGCGATCGCGGCCTCGGCGCCGGATTGAGTTGTGTGGACGACGATGCCCAGCGGCCGAGATCCGCCGCGACCGACGATCCGGTTGGGGCTTGGGCGACGCTCGAGCGCTCCGGGCACCGGCGGACCGGCGCTATCTAGGCGCTTGGGGCGGGCGCCACCTCGACCGGCTCGCCGCCCTTCTGCCAGTGCGCCTCGGGCGACGGAGGCGTGTCGCGCAGGTACCACTCGGCGTCGAGGGCGCCCATGCAGCCGGTCCCCGCGGCGGTGATGGCCTGGCGATAGGTGTGGTCGACGAGGTCGCCGATGGCGAAGACGCCGTCCAGCTTGGTGCGGGTGGTGCCCGGCTCGGTGACCACGTAGCCGTTCTCGTCCGTCTCGACCTGTCCGACGACGAGCTCCGAGCGCGGCGTGTGGCCGATCGCGATGAACGCGCCGCCGACCTCGACCGACTCCTCCTCGCCGGTCGTCGCGTTCCGCAGGCGGATCGAGGCGATCTTCCCGTCCTCGCCGGCGACGAACTCCTCGGGCACGTATGGGGTCATGAAGCTGATGTTCGGGGCCTCCTGGGCGCGTTCGAGCATGATCTTCGAAGCACGGAACTCGGGCCGGCGGTGGATGACCTTGAGGTCCGAGGCGTACTTCGAGATGAAGATGGAGTCCTCCATCGCCGAGTCCCCGCCGCCGATGACGGCGACCTTCTCGCCCTTGAAGAACGCTCCGTCGCAGACGCCGCAGGTCGAAACGCCACGGCCGCCGAGCTCCATCTCGCCGGGGATGCCCAGGCGCTTGGGCTCGGCGCCCATCGAGAGGATGACCGCCTTCGCCTGGTGCTCGTCGTCACCGAGGAAGACGCGCTGGGTGCCGCCGTCGGAGAGCTCGATGCGGGTGGCGTCGTCGGTGACGAAGCGCGTCCCGAAGCGCTCGGCCTGGGCGCGGAACTGGGTCATCATCTCGGGGCCCATGATCCCTTCGGGATAGCCGGGGTAGTTCTCGACGTCCGTCGTGTTCTGGAGCTGGCCGCCCCACTGGAACCCCTCGATGACCAGCGGCTCGAGGTTGGCGCGCGCGGCGTAGAGCGCAGCCGTGTAGCCGGCGGGGCCGCCGCCGACGATGATCAGGTTCTCAACTCGCTGCTCGCTCATTTTCTTCCTAGCTATTGGTCTCCGCTGCCTGGGCGGACGTTACGCGACCGCCTGGCGTCATACGAACAGTCTACTTTACTTTCTGAAGTATTGGGTGAGGCTGGGCGGGAGTGTTGCCCTCGCCCGGGCGTCCCTCGTCCTCCCAGCGCGCGACCGTATGACGCAGCTGGAAGAAGGCGATCACGCCGGGCGGGATCGGCAGCCAGAAGGCCAAGAGGCGATAGGTGAGCACCGCGGGGAAGACGTCGGCGCCGTTGTAGCCGAAGAGGACGAACACGCCGATCATCCCGGCGTCGACGGCGCCCACCCCCGCCGGGGCGAGCGGGATGAGGTTGGCGGCGAGGCCGACGAAGAAGCCCATGACCACGACGCCCAGCGGCACGCTCGTCCCGTAGCCGTGGAAGCTGGCCCAGAGGATGCCGATGTTCGCCGCCCAGTAGCCGATGGCGCCACCGACGGCCAGGCCGCCCCGGGACGGGCTGCGGACCAGGTCCAGGGCGGTACGCGCGCCGCTCGCGAGCGTCGCGGGCACCGTGGCGAAGCGGCGCGCAAGCCGTCCCAGCCGCTCCGCTTCCGACGCCGAGCTGAAGCGCCGCTCGAGGTCGCCGGGAACAAGCGTGAGCAGCAGCAGGCCCGCGATCAGGGCCCCGGCGATCGCCGCGGGGACGATCGTGAGGCCCGCCGGGTTGGGACCGTGCAGGAGCCCGGTTCGCAGGAGGATGCCGTCGAGGAGAACGGCGAGCATGTAGACCGAGTAGAGGAGGATCAGGAAGGCGACCATGCGACAGGCCGCCTGGCGGCGCTCCATCCCTGCCTTGCGCAGGGCCCAGTAGGTCAGGACCACGCCGCCGGCGCCGCCGGCCGAGAAGAGCAGCGAAGCGGCGAGGCCGGCCATCGTGACCTGGTAGGCCTCGCGCCAGTCGAGGCGCACGAGGGACCCGACCACGCCCCGGAACAGGGCCACGTACGCGGCGTAGGCCGCGACGTCGAACGCTCCAGCGACCACGAGCCAGGGAACGGAGGCCTCGCCGAGGCGATCGAAAGTCCCGGAAACGCCGACGACCTTCGGGAAGAGGAAGTAGATCCCGCCGACCAGCAGCACGACCACGAAGAGCGTCTCCGCGATCCGCCTGCGCCCGAAGCCGAACGTGGGCTCCTCGTTGCGGCCTGGCTCGGCGATGTCGACCTGCCCCTGTGAGACGCGGTCCTCCCTCTCCTCTTCGTAGGGCTGTCTCATCCCTGGCCCTATCCTCGCAGCCCTGGGGGTCCGGGTCCGGGACGCATCGTTCAACCCGGCTCAGCTACCCGTTCGCGATCCGTTCGACGCGCTGAATCGCCGCGCTCACGCGGAGCGCCAGCGGCTCCGCCAGCGGCTCGCCGCGGCGCACGATCCCGGCGAGCGCGGCACCCGCGATCAGGTCCACGACGTAGTGCTCTCCCAGATAGACGAGCGCGAAGCCCAGCGCGAGCGCGTAGGTCCAGCCGACGAGCCCGGCGGCGCGGTTCATGTCTCCCAGAAGCAGCGCCGAGAGCACCGAGGTGCCGAAGTGGAGCGAGGGCATCGCGGCCCAGGGATTGCCGTTGAACCGGTCATAGAGCGGCCGCCAGGCGTCCTTCCAGACGTCCTCGCC
>JAWVFM010000247.1:0-6898 GCA_033856015.1 Solirubrobacterales bacterium | reverse complement strand
CGCGCCGGACACTTCCTGCAGTGGGAGCGTGCCGGGCTCCTCAACCGCGCGATCGAGTACTTCCTGGCGGATCTCCGGTAGCGTCGCCGGATGGCCGCTGCCGTCGACCCGGGCCCGAACCAGTTGCGGGCTGCGATGGAGGCCCGTGACCTCGCGC
This sequence comes from Solirubrobacterales bacterium, assembly GCA_033856015.1. Lineage (GTDB taxonomy): Bacteria > Actinomycetota > Thermoleophilia > Solirubrobacterales > 70-9 > JAWVFM01. The sequence goes on along the minus strand of JAWVFM010000247.1, from coordinate 6,741 downwards.
CGCTGCGAGCGGCACTGGCCGAGGACGTGGTGCTTCGCTCACCGATCTTCAGCGTCCCCTTCGAGGGCAGGGACGAGGCGCTCGATCTCTTCGAGGTCCTGTTCGAGGTCTTCGGCGAGATGACCTACACGAGCGACGTCCCGGGCGATCCGCACATCTTCGTCTGGAGCTGCCAGGTCGACGGCGAGCCACTCGAGGGCGTCGATACGGTCCGCTACGACGACGCGGGGAAGATCGCGGAGGTCGTCGTGTACATGCGCCCGCTGCGCGGGATCGCGGCCTTTATGGACAAGGCCGCGCCGTTGATGGGCGCCAAGCGGTCGAAGGCTCGCGGCCGCCTGATGAAGGTGCTTGGCCAACCGCCGACGGCAATGATGCGACTGGTCGCCGGGCTCGGCCCGCGACTCATGGGGATGAAGCGGGACTCCTCCACGTAGGAGCATCCGACCACGAACGGAGAGGAACGAACGATGGCTGTTCAAGTCCAGGGCGAGCGCGCCACTGGGGCGGCGCTTCCGACGCCGGGCGAGAGAAGGGCTGCGTCCTGGGCTGGATGGTTCATGGCGATCACGTTCATCACGTCGATCCCTGCGCTGCTTCTGTACCACCCGATCCTGCACGACCACAGCTACATCCTCGGGGCGGGCCACGATACGCAGATCGAGTTCGCTGCTTTTCTCGAGGTCCTCTTGATGATCTCCGGCATCGGCGTGGCGGTCGTGATGTTCCCGATCCTCCGGCGCCAGAGCGAGCGCCTCGCGCTTGGCTACGTCGCATCGCGGATCGTCGAATCGACGACGATTGGCGTTGGCCTGATCAGCCTCCTGTCGATCCTGACGCTGCGTGGCGATTTGGCGGCGTCGGTTGGCGCCAATAGCGGATCGCTCGAGATCGCCGGTCGAACCCTCGTCGCGGTCCACGACTGGACGTTCCTGGTCGGGCCGGGATTCTGCGTCGGCGTCAACGGCCTCCTGCTGGGCTACCTGATGTACAGCAGTGGCTTGATGCCGCCGCGCGTCGCGATGTTCGGAGTAATCGGCGGCCCGCTGGCCTTCGTTGCTTCGATCGCAGTGTTGTTCGGCGCCTGGGACCAAGCGAGCGGCGCAGACTTCATCCTGACGATTCCGGAAATCGTCTTCGAAGCCTCGTTTGCGATCTACCTGATCGTGAAGGGGTTCAGGGCCTCTCCGGTTCTCTCCGGGCAGCCAGCAACGTAGTCATGGGAAGCGGCGGCCAGGTTGGAGCGTTAGGTGCGAGGCACGCGGAAGCGGAGCATGGTGACGGCGCCCAACTGGGTGTTGCTGAATGGTTCGAGGTCAATCCTGTGGAGGGTCGGGGTCGAAAAGCGGACGCCGTCGCCCAACAGCACCGGTAGGACATAGACCAGGATCTCGTCGACGAGCCCTTGCTCCAGGCACTGGCTGGCCAGGTCGGCGCCGAGGATCTCCAGGTTCTTGCCGCCTGTGGCTTTTAACGCCGTGTCGACGGCTTCCGCGATGTCAACGGTGAGGAATGTGACGTTCGGGTCCGGCTCGTTGGGAGGCTCGTGCGTGAGGACGAACTGGGCTCCGCCTTCGTAGTCGCGCTCCTCGTCGGCCATCTGCTTGGCAGCCTCGTAGGTGCCCCGGCCGATGAGCATCGCGCCAGTGGCAGCCATGACTTCAGGGGCTGCGTCGGCCGTCAAGAAATCGAAGATCCAGTCCATCGCGTGGCCGCGACCGGCGATGAAGCCGTCAAGCGACATCGCCCTGTTCACGACCACTTTGCCGGTGTCGGTGCTCATCTCACGCGCTTGCTTGCTAAATCGGGGCGACTGGATTTGAACCAGCGACCTCACCGACCCGAACGGTGCGCGCTACCAGGCTGCGCCACGCCCCGAGAGGACGGATTCTGTCAGTTCACGAGACGGCGGTGATTGCCGTCTGGATGTCCGCCTCGGACGGCGAGTCGGTGAGGATCTTCTGCCCGCCGGGGCCCGCAACGACGATCGACGGGGCGTTGAACGGCAGGTGGAGGCTGTCGCCCAGGGTCCCGTCCTCGTCGACGGCGGCGGTCGTGACCGAGGAGCCCAGGGCATCTCGCCACGCGGACACGTCGAACTCGGGCAGCGCGTTGGCGATGTCGTTGAGGAAGCCGTCCGTGACGCGGCTCGAGCGGATCAGGTTCTGGTTGCGGAAGAAGAGGTCGAGGTACTGCCACTCGCGGTCCTGCTCGGCGGCGGCCGCGGCCGCGTCGGCGGCGAGCGTGGTCTCCGCGCCCCCGAACGAGCGGTGGCGGAACTCGAAGCGAACGCTCGAGCCGCGCGCGTACTGGGCGATGAGCGGGTCCACCGTGCTGATCTCGTAGCCGGCGCAGGGAGCGCACTGGAGGTCGTTGAAGACCGTCACGGAGACCGGCGCATCCGGGTTCCCGAGGCTGCGGCCGTCCTGCCGCACGCCGCCGAGGAGCTGCTGGACGGGGTCGCTGCCGGTGATGATCACCGCCTTCGGACCGCCCTCGCCGATCGAGAGGGAGACGATCGCGCCGATCACGATCGCCGCGAGCAGGGTCAAGCCCACCCGCGGGAACCATGGGGAGGTCATCGTCCGGCGACGGCCTTGTAGTAGCGAACGGCGAGGCCCGTCAGGAGCGTCTCGAACCCCTCCTCGATTGCAACCCCGGTCTCGTTGGCGTACGCCCCGAGCCCGTTCTGCTCGATCTCGGCGCTGCGCTCCACCAGCTCGTCGACGAGCTCCGGGTGCTCGTCGCAGAAGAACGCGCCGATCGAGTAGAGCTCGGTATCCATGAGCGACTCGAGGAACGCATCGGCGCGCTCGCCGGCGCGGGCCTCGTCGGGGCTGCGTTCGACCACGGAGCGAATCCTAGAGGCGCCGTGCCGGGAGCCTCGGCAGGCCGAATGATTGCCCAGGTTCGGCGGGCGGAACCTCGGTATTTGCGGCCAAAGCCGTTGACATGTCCGCCAAATGGGGTAAGACTCTGCGGGTCGATTACAGGAGGCATAACTGCGTGTCGATCCATCTGACCCCCACCGAGCTGGCCGACGAAGTGAACATGAAGCGTCGGGAAGTCATCGCAAGATGCATGGAGTGGGGAGTACCGATCTTCAACGGACGGATCGACAAGACCCTCTTCATCTCGAACCTCCGCAGCATCACCGCGGAGGCGACCAAGCAGCCACAGACCGCCGCATAGCGCGGGCCGGCACCACACACTAGGTAGCCTTCGCCGTTCAGGCGCGGCCAGCTGCGGTCGCGCCGCGACGCGGAGGAGAGTGCGAGGCATGGAAACGGCGACCGTCGAGGCCGCGCCCGTAGGCCAGGACCGGGGCGTGCGGTCCAAGACGATCGCGGACCTGCTTCCCGGCGCCATCAGCGCCTACGGGCCCCGCGCCGCCGTGAAGTTCAAGGACGGCTCGGGGAATTGGGTGGACCAGAGCTACGGGGACCTGGGCGACGTGGTCCGCCGGCTTTCCCTCGGCCTGATCGACCTCGGCATCAACCGCGGCGATCGGGTCGCGATCCTGGCCAACACCCGGGTGGAGTGGACCTGGTTCGACTTCGCCGCGCTGACCGCGGGGGCGACCGTGGTGCCGATCTACCAGACGAACTCTCCCGAGGAGTGCCAGTACGTCCTCGAGAACTCCGACTCGGTCGCGGTCATCGTCGAGGACGAGGAGCAGCTGGAGAAGGTCCGCGCGATCCGCGGCTCCTGCCCGAAGCTCGAGCACGTGATCCTGATGACGGGCAGCGCTCAGGACGCGATCTCGCTCGAGGAGCTGGGCGCGCGCAGCGCGGGCCACACCGACTCGGAATGGGAGGAGCGCTACGCGGCGATCGAGCCCGGTGACATCTGCACCTTCATCTACACGTCCGGGACGACCGGCCCGCCCAAGGGCTGCGTCATCTCGCACGGCAACTACCGCTCGATGCTCGACATGGTCCTCGACGCCGGCACGCTCGGCGAGGACGAGCTCACCTACCTCTACCTCCCCCTCGCCCACTCGTTCGCGTTGCTGATCCAGTTCGGCACGTTCGCCCTCGGGGCGACGCTGGCCTACTGGGAGCGCGACCCGCTGAAGATCGTGCCCAATCTCGAAGAGGTCAAGCCCACGTACTTCCCGTCGGTGCCGCGGATCTTCGAGAAGATCTACACGACCGCCACGGCGGCGGTCGCCAAGGAGGGCGGTCTGAAGAAGGCCGTCTTCGACTGGGCCGTCCGCACCGGGGCCAAGGTCCGTGAGCTCGAGCGCGCGGGCAAGCAGCCGGGCTTCCTCCTGAAGCGCGAGTACGAGATCGCCGACAAGCAGGTCCTCTCGAAGATCCGCGACCTGTTTGGAGGGCGCCTCACGCTTGCGGTCACCGGCGCCGCGCCGATCAACCCGGAGATCCTGCGGTTCTTCGACGCGGCCGGCGTCCTCGTGCTCGAGGGCTGGGGGATGACCGAGACCTCAACGGCGGCGACGATCGCAACGCCGGAGAGCTTCAAGTTCGGCACGGTCGGGCGCCCGTTCCCCGGGGTCGAGCTCAAGATCGCCGACGACGGGGAGATCCTGGTCAAGGGCCCGAACATCTTCCAGGGCTACTACAAGAACGCCGAGGCGACCGCGGACACCCTCGTCGACGGTTGGCTCCACACGGGCGACATCGGCGAGGTCGACGCCGACGGCTTCCTGAAGATCACCGGCCGCAAGAAGGACATCATCATCACGGCTGGCGGCAAGAACATCACCCCGGCCAACCTCGAGGCCGAGATCAAGCAGTCGCCCCTGGTCTCCCAATGCGTGGTGATCGGCGACCGCCGGCCGTTCCTGGTCGCCCTGGTGACGCTCGACGCCGAGGAGGCTGAGAAGTTCGCGACCGAGCGCGGCGAGCCCACCGACGCCGAGTCACTGGCCTCGAGCGCGGCCATCCGCGAGGCGGTTGAGGGCCACGTCGAGAAGATCAACGAGAAGTTCGCTCGGGTCGAGCAGGTCAAGAAGATCAAGATCCTGCCCCACGACCTCTCTCAGGAGGGGGGCGAGCTCACGCCCACTCTCAAGGTCAAGCGCAACGTGGTCGCCGACAAGTACGCCGGCGACATCGAGTCCCTGTACTCGGGCTAGCTGCCGGCCTCGGCGGCGGCTTCGTCGTCCGACGAGCCGCGTCCGCGCAGGAGCGTGGAGGTGGTCTGCTCGAGCACCCGGCGCCAGGCGGCTCGCTTGGAGCGTTCACGCTCGACGCCCTCGAGCACGTGGCGGACGCGCCGCGCGGAGATCTCGATGCCGTGCCGGTCCGCGATGGCGCGGTAGCGGTCGTAGTCGCGAGCGAGCTTCATGGTCACGGATTCGAAGCCGTGCTTGGCGATCTCCAGCCGGGCGCTGTAGTCCAGGATCGAGGTGCCGAACATCAGCTCGTCGTCGAGCTCGGGCTCGATCAGGACGATGTCGACGCCCGGGTAACGCTCTGACCAGATCTCCATGGAGCGGTGCAGCCGGTCGTGGGAGAGCATCCGGAAGACCTGGTTGCCGATGCCCGTGAGGCCCATGTCGGCCACGCGGCGAGCCCGCTCTCCGGTGACCGTCGGGATGTTCTGGCGGAAGTCGTTGACGTAGGGGACGATCGGGTTGATCACGACGATGAACTTGGCGCCACGCTCGACTGCGACGTCGACGTTCGTCGTCGAGCGAATCCCTCCGTCGATGAAGTCGCGGCCGTTGATCTCCACCGGCTCGTAGACCATCGGGAGCGCCCCGGAGGCGGCGACCGCCTGCGAGATCGGGACGTCGGCCCACTCCCCCTCACCGAGCACCACACGCTCGGTGGTGTCCAGGTCGGTAGCCGTCAGGTAGAGCTCCGACTCGAGCATCCGGAAGTCATCCGTGCGGTCAGGGTCGGCGAGCACCTCCGCGACGTAATCCTGGATGCCGGCGCCCGAGTAGAGGCCGGTCGGCAGCCCGCCGGCGAGGCCGGTCGCCAGGTCCATCACGGAGACCTCGCCGGCGTTCAGGACGAGCTCCCGCGCCAGTCCGGCGAGCTTGAACGGGAAGGTCAGGGACTTGCTCAGGAAGCCCCGGTAGTTCGGCCTCAGGAGGACGGACAGGCTGATGTCGCGGATCGGCGACGGCAGCTGCGGGTTCAGCACCCGCATCATCTCCTCCGGCGTCACCCCGTTGGCGACGAGGCTCGCGACGAAGGCGCCGGCGCTCGTCCCCACATAGACGTCGAACTGGTTGATGGTGCGGTTGACCGCCAGGAGGTCGAGAGCGCGCAGGGCGCCGATCTCGTAGACCCCCCCTGTGAAGCCGCCACCACCGAGGACCAGAGCGGTCTTCGAGCTGCGCCGGCGCGCCTTCCTGGCGCGGTTTGCCCGGGCCTCCGTACCCGGAGGGTCGAGCTCGACAACCTTTCCCATGTGCGCCGGAAATTATGGCAGGGGCGGCCGATCTTGACACTCGCTACCGTGCGAGCCGTGAGGAAGGCGGGTCCTCCCATTGCGATCGCGGCCACGCTTGCGCTCGGCCTCGGAGTCGCGCAGAGCGCCACCGCGATGCCGTTTCGCGGCCCGGACTCCCCCACCGCCACGCGGCCCGCGGTTCCGGGATCCAGCTACGCGTCGAAGTCCGGCCTGAGCGCGAGGCAGCTCCGCCACCAGCTTGCCAGGCAGGTCCACGCTCAGAGCGGGATCAAGGGCGTGAAGGTCGTCGACCTCGACGCCCACAGGCACCGGACGCTCTTCGCATCCTCGCCCGGCCGCTCGATGATC
>JAWVFM010000246.1:0-3634 GCA_033856015.1 Solirubrobacterales bacterium | reverse complement strand
GGACGTCGACCATCGTGTTCGACTCGACCCACTCGATCCCCTCGGCGCTGTAGACGTCGGCGTTGTAGTGGTTCGTGAAGAAGCGGTCCGACTTCAGCCGCCGCGACGCCATGAGGATGAAGATCCGAAAGGCCGTGTCGCTGAAGCCGAAGCCGGTGGGCAGGGGCTCGCCGAGGAGGCCGACCTGCAGGTCAACGCTGTCGATGTCGCCGTCGTAGACGTCGCGGATCTCCTCGTTCCACTTCGGGTTCTCGGTGAGGTCCTCGAAGCGCTCGATCCGCGGCTTGCGGAGCGCCTGGCGGAACTCGTTGTAGCGGCGGACGCCTCGCTCGCGGTCGCGCAGTACGTCGATCGTGCCGAGGTCGACGCGGTCGCCGTTCAGCCGGACGTGGCCGTTGAGCGCGTTCGGGTGGTTGTGAAGGGTGATCGCGCCCGGGTTCGCCACGCCGAAGGAGTAGAGGAGGTTCGACATCCCGTACTTGTCCACCGCAGGGCGCGTCCCGTGCCCCTGGAGCGGGTCGAAGTCGATCGCCTCGATGAGCTTGCCGTTGCGGTGGTCGCGCATCTCGTAGTCGTCGGGCAGCAGCGGGTGGAGCCTGTAGACCGAGACGAATTCCTCGGTGATCGAGTAGGGCGCGGCGTGATGGTCCTGCTGGGAGCCGACGATGCCGCCGATCATCTCCGTGCCAAGGTGCCCGAAGCGATCGCGGACCCAGCGCGGCAGGACGCCGTACCAGTTGGAGTTCATCGCCCGCTCGAGAACCGGGTTCGCGAGGATGCCGGGCGTCCACTCGACCGTGTGGATCTTGGCCATGAGCGCAGAGTTGACGAGCCGCGCCGTGAGGAAGAGCTTCTCGTCGTCCCAGGCGGGGTGCGCCTGCTTCAGGTGGTCGCAGATGGCGTTGTGCTCGCGCACGAAGAGCGTGTGGAGGAGCGACAGGCCGATCCAGTAGTTGTCGGAGAAGCCGGTCAGGTCGACCCCCTCGAGCTTCGGGTCGTCCTCCTCCGGAAGGCGGCCATCCTCGGCCATCAGCTTGCCGTCCTCGTTGGCGCGGAGCTTGCGGCACCGCTCCTCCGTTGAGCCGTAGATCTGAGACGCGTCCCACCAGTGGGTGACGGTGTTGACGTAGGTCGGCGGCAGGCCGCTCTTCCCGGTGCGCGTGCGGTCGGGGCTCGTGCGCTTGACCTTCATCGGCCCGCCGTCGGGCCAGTCGTCGTCCTCGCCGAGGGGAACCTCGATGTAGGCGTCGGGCATGTTCTCGCCGTGTCCGAACCAATCGTGGTTCTCCATCTGGATCCAGCACGCGGCGAGCACGTTCAGGGTCGTCGCGGGCTTGAACTCGTCGCGGGTGAGGAGCCGGGTGCTGACCTCGCGGGGGCTCGGCTCCATCCGGCGCTCCTCCGACTCCGGCGCCGTGGCCTCCGGCGGCGCGTTGCGGCCGAACCGCGAGCCGACCATGCCCATCTCGGGATCGGCCGGATCCTGGTAGGAGCCGTCGTAGGTTCGGTACTTGGGAAGCTCGTCGAGCGGGATCGGAGACCCGTTCGAGGGCGGGCGGGTGTCGTAGAGGTTCGATCTGCGCAGGTCGTCGCGGAAGGCGCGGAGGTTCAGGAGCGCCGCGGGGAGGGGGAGCTCCCACCAGTCGCGGGCGCGATTGACCTGGCGGAAGACCGTGGAGTTCACGGCACCAAAGACCTTCTCGACTGGATCCAGGACGCCCATCGCCGCTCCTCTCAGTACCCCGAAATCGTGTGTGCTGACGCTACTACACGGCGCCTGGACCCCGCGATGGTTCGCAAATAGCGCGAATTTTCAGCTAACGGAACGCTCATGAAACGCAAACTTCTGTCTGACCTTGTGTTAGTCTGCCACGACCTTCTGCTGAGTCCCCGGCGCCACATACGCCGGGATCGGGGGACCCGTTAGTTCGGGGCGAATGGCGGCGACCGCCGCCTAGCGCCAACTCAGGCGCGAGCCCGTCAGCTAACCCCGTAAGCGGTCGATAGTTATGACTGAACGTGAGAACCGCCCCATGGCGGCAAACCGAACAGCTTCCGCGCGCCCAGGCCTAGCCGGGCTCGCCGTCCTGCTCCTCGCGGCCCTGGCGATGGCCGTGGTAGCGACCACCGCCCTCGCGGGCGGCGGGGTCAGCGCCGGCGGTAGCGGCGGCGGCTCGAGCGCGCGCTACACCAAGGTCTGGGACCGCTTCAACCGCCACGACCGGACCTGGGCTCACAAGACGAGCAAGTGCGAGTCCGGCCAGAACCCGCGAGCGATCGGCGGCAACGGGCGCTATCGGGGCGCCTTCCAGTTCACCCGCCCGACCTGGAAGTCGGCTCCGAAGTCACCCAGCGGCGACCCGATCCGCTACTCGTGGACGACGCAGGCAGTCGTGGCCGTGCTGCTCAAGCACCGCGAGGGCACTAAGCCCTGGCCCGTCTGCGGCTGACCCTCTCCGCCGAGCACCCCGAGCTCGCCGCCCGCCGCTTCGCGGCGCAGCTATTTCACCGCCCGCGCAGTGCCGGGCATCCGGCCGACGTGGCCCGCGCGATCGCGGGCATCCAGGCCCAGGACGCCCGCGCCGGGAGGCTTGCGTTTCGGTCCAGGAGTCGGAGCGCGACGGCGGCCTCCGTGGACAGAGCCCGTACCGAGGAGCGCTCGATCGTCCGCGCCTGGGCGATGCGCGGCACCATCCACCTGCTGAACGCCGACGATGCCGCCTGGATGCTGCCGCTGTTCGAGCCCGCGGCCATTGCGTTCTCGCGCCGGCGCCTGCCGCAGCTGGGGATGGACATGCCCACGGTCGACCGGGCGCTGGCGACGTTCGGGAAGGCTCTCCGAGCGGGTGAGCCCGTCGCTCGGTCCGAGCTCGCAATGCGCCTGGCGAGCCGCGGCATCGAGCTCACGGTCGAAACTCGGATCCACATCTTCCGGCTGGCTGTCGCCGAGCGCGTCGCCTGCTTCGGGCCCGACGCCGGTGGCGAGCCGTGCCTCATCGCGCCGGCGGCATGGTTTGGCCAGCGGCCGCGGATCGAGCGCGCGGCCGCCCTCGAGGAGCTGGCGCGGCGGTACTTCAAAGCCTTCGGGCCCGCGACCGAGGCCGACTACGCCGGTTGGGCCGGCCTGCCGCTCCGCGACATCCGGCCCGGCCTGGCAGCGATCGGAGCCGAGCTCCGCGAGTACGGCGAGATCGGCGGCCGGCCCGCCTGGACGCTCGGGGTCGGCGCGCGCCGGGCGAAGGCCGGAACGCTCCGCTTCCTGCCCGGCTGGGACACCTACACGATGGGCTACCGCGACCGGGACTTCTTCGCGACCCCGGAGCTCTGGAAGCGCGTCCTGGTCGGCGGCGGGGTCATCAAGCCGATCGTGCTCGCCGACGGCGTAGCCGTCGGGCTCTGGCGCTTGGAGCGCAAGGGCCGGCGGCTCGTGGTCAAGCTCGAGCCGTTCGCAAAGCTAGAGGCCGCCATGCTCGACGCGATCCAGGCCGAGGTCGCGGACCTCGGCAGGTTCGAGGGCGCCGAGGCGGAGCTGGCGGCGTAGACGAGTCGGCCTAAGCCGCGGGGCTCGTCCGCAGGCGAGCGCCGGCCACGCCGGCCGCGTTAGGCAGCGAGGACGGCGCTGCCCGGAGCGACC
>JAWVFM010000245.1:0-2502 GCA_033856015.1 Solirubrobacterales bacterium | reverse complement strand
GCGCGAGCTCGCGGCGACGACGACGGCCGCTCTCCTCGTGCCGGACCTGCGCGGGCGGGGCCGGAGCGCGGGGCTCCCCGGGCCGTACGGGATCCCCGCCCACGTCGCCGATCTCCTGGCGGTCCTCGACTTCTTCCACGTGGACTCGGCGGTCGTGGCCGGTCACTCCATGGGTGCGTATGTCGCAGCGCGCATGGCGGCCGAGCATCCCGAGCGCGTGTCCTCGCTCGTCCTGGTGGACGGCGGCCTCCCGCTCACGACCCTCCCCGAGGAGGACCCCGAGGAGCTCCTCGGCGCAATCCTCGGCTCCTCGCTCGCCCGGCTCGGCGTGACGTTCGCCAAGCAGGACGACTACCTGATGATGTGGCGTCTGCATCCCGCGTTCGGCGGGCCATGGGACGACGACATCGAGGCCTACCTGACCTATGACCTGGTCGGCGCCGGCGACGACAAGCGCCCCGACGCGGTTCGCAGCGTCACCTCGCGGACCGCGGTGCGGACCGACGGCAGGGAGATGCTGGTCGACGAGGCGACGCGGACCGCGCTGCTGGACGCGCACGCCCCGGTGCGGCTCCTGCTCGCTCCGCGCGGCGTGCTCGACGGCGACCCGCTGCTGCCGCAAGAGGCGGTGGACGAGTACATCGCGGGTCATCCGCAGGCCCGCGTCGAGCAGGTGAGCGACACCAATCACTACAGCGTCCTGCTGGGTCCGGGGCCTGGCGCCGCCACGGTGACGAGCGCGATCGTCTCCGCGCTCGACGAGGCATGAGCGCCGTGGCGGGAGGCGACAAGCTGATGACGGCCCAAGCCGCGGTGGCACTCGTCGCCGACGGCGACACGCTCGCAACCGGCGGCTTCGTCGGTTGCGGCGTCCCCGAGGAGCTGCTGGTCACGCTCGAGGAGCGGTTCGTCGAGCGGGACGGGCCTCGTGATCTCACGCTCGTCTACGCCGCAGGACAGGGAGACGGCGGGCGCCGGGGCCTCAACCATCTCGCCCACGCAGGGCTCGTACGGCGCGTCGTCGGCGGGCACTGGGGCCTGACGCCGGCGATGGGCCGCCTGGCCCTCGAGGGCCGGATCGAGGCCTACTGCCTCCCCCAGGGCGTGATCTCCCACCTGTACCGCGAGACCGCGGCCGGGCGCCCGGGCCTCATCACCAAGGTCGGTCTGGGCACGTTCGTCGATCCTCGCCTGGAGGGTGGCCGGCTCAACGAGCGCACGAAGGACGACATCGTCCGCGTGCTCGAGCTCGACGACGAGGAGTACCTCTTCTATCCGAGCATGCCCATCGACGTCGCGTTCCTGCGCGGGACGACCGCGGACAGCGCCGGCAACATCACGATGGAGCGCGAGGCGGTCACGCTCGAGGCGCTGTCCATCGCCCAGGCGGCGCGGAACTCCGGCGGCGTCGTCATCGTCCAGGTCGAGCAGACCGTCGCGCACCACACGCTCTCCCCGCGCGAGGTCCAGATCCCCGGCATCCTGGTCGACGCGGTGGTGGTCGGAAGCCCGGCGAACCACGTGCAGACCTTCGCCGAGCGCTACAACCCCGCGTACACGGGCGAGGCGAGCGTGGACGCGGATGCGCTGCGCGCGCTGCCCCTCGACGCGCGCAAGGTCATCGCGCGCCGCGCCGTGTTCGAGCTGCAGCCCGGCGCGGTGGTGAACCTCGGCATCGGCATGCCGGAGGGCATCGTCCCGGTGGCACAGGAGGCCGGGGTGCTCTGCATGATCACGCCCACCGTCGAGGCCGGCGGGATCGGCGGCCTGCCCGCGGGCGGCGGCAGCTTCGGCGCCACCGCGAACGTCGAGGCGATCGTCGACCAGCCCTACCAGTTCGACTTCTACGACGGTGGCGGCCTGGACCAGGCCTTTCTCGGCCTCGCGGAGGTGGACGGCGACGGGAACGTGAACGTCAGCCGGTTCGGCTCGCGGTTCCCCGGTGCCGGAGGCTTCATCAACATCAGCCAGAGCGCGCGCGCGGTGTGCTTCATGGGCACCTTCGCCGCCGGCGCGGAGCTCGAGATCGGCGACGGGCAGCTTCGCGTCATCCGGCCCGGGATGTCCAAGTTCGTCCCCGACGTGGGGCATGTGACGTTCAGTGCCGCGCAGGCCCACGCGCGGGGACAAGAGGTCCTCTACATCACCGAGCGTTGCGTCCTGCGCCTCGGTCCGACGGGCCTCGAGCTCGCCGAGATCGCGCCGGGGCTCGATCTCGAAGCCGATCTCCTCGCCCACATGGGCTTCCGCCCCACCCTGGCCCCTGACTTCCGCGAGATGGACGAAGCCCTCTTTCGCGAGGGGCCGTTGATCTTCGCAGCGACAGCGATACCACGGACGAGCGGTCCTCGACCAGGCGCTCGCCACCGGAGCCAGCCGAGCACCGACCTCCACCGCAGCTTCTCCTGATCCGCAACCAAGGAGCCGAGATGAGCGATCCCCCGATGATCACAGCCGAAGCGCTGGTGAAGTCCTTCGGCTCGACCGTGGCCCTGGCCGGCG
>JAWVFM010000244.1:0-5804 GCA_033856015.1 Solirubrobacterales bacterium | reverse complement strand
GCTCGACCTGGTCGAGGTCGCCCCCGAGGCGCGCCCGCCGGTATGCCGCGTGCTCGACTACTCGAAGTACAAGTACGAGCTCGAGCAGAAGGCCAAGCAGGCCCGCAAGCATCAACAGCAGGTCACGATCCGCGAGATCAAGCTGCGGCCGAAGATCGCCACCCATGACTACGAGACCAAGCGGGGCCACGTCGAGCGCTTCCTGCGCGGCAACAACAAGGTCAAGGTGACGATCATGTTCCGTGGCCGCGAGCAGGCACACCCGGAGCGGGGACGGATGCTCCTCGAGCGCCTGTTCGAGGACATCTCCGACCTCGCCGTGATCGAGCAGCACCCCCTTCAGGAGGGGCGGAACATGCACATGATGCTTGCGCCCGCCCGCGGCGTGGCGACACAGCGCCAGGATGACGCGTCGGCCGAGGCTCCGGCCGAGGTCCCAGCGCCCGCCGAGGCCGAGGCTCCGACCGAGGAACCAGCGCCGGCCGAGGCCGAGGCTCCGGCCGAGGACCCAGCGCCGGCCGAGGCCGAGGCGCCTCCCGCCGAAGATCCCGCGGCCGCGCCGGCCGACGAGGCCGCCACCGCCTGAACCGATGAGTGGTCCGGGAATACCCGTCTTCGACATCAGGCTCGAGGACGAGGACATCGAAGCGGTGTCTGACGTCCTGCGTTCGGGCTGGCTGAGCATGGGCCCGAAGACGGCCGAGTTCGAGGCCGAGTTCGCCGCGCACATCGGCACGAAGCACGTGCTGGCCGTCTCGAGCTGCACGGCTGCCCTTCACCTGGCCTGCATCGCCGCCGGCGTCGGGCCGGGGGATGAGGTCATCGTCCCGTCGATGACGTTCGTCGCGACGTCGAACGCCGTGCGCTACTGCGGCGCGCGCCCGGTCTTCGCCGACCTGGTCTCGACGACCGACTTCGGCATCGATCCCGATCACGTCGAGTCGCTCATCACCGAGCGCACCAAGGCCGTGATTCCCGTCCACTACGCCGGCTACGCGGTGGAGATCGAGCGGATCTACGAGATCTGCGAACGCGCCGGGATCGCCCTGATCGAGGACAGCGCGCACGCCCCGGACGCGACGACCCGGGACGGGCGGATGCTGGGGAGCGTCGGCCTCGCCGGGTGCTTCAGCTTCTTCCCGAACAAGGTTCTCTCGGTGGGGGAGGGCGGCGCGCTCGCCACGGACTCGGACGAGGTCGAGGCCCGCGTTCGGCGCCTGCGCTCCCAGGGAATGACCGCTACGACGATGGACCGCCACCTCGGCCTTGCCATGGAGTACGACGTCGAGGAGCCGGGCTTCAACTACCGCTTCGACGACATCAGGGCCGCTCTTCTGCTGCCCCGCTTTCGCCGGCTCCACGGGGAGATCGAGCGTCGCCGCGAGCTCGTGGCGCGATATCGCGACCTCCTCGCCGAGGTCGAGGGTGTCGAGCTTGCCTACACGGACGAGCAGGTCGGTCGGTCCTCCTGCTACCTGATGGGCGTCCTCGTCGACCCGGAGCTCCGCAGGAGGTTCCGCGCGGTCCTCACGGAGAAGCACGGGATCCAGACCACCGTCTACCCGGCGGTGCACCTCCTCGCCTCCTACCGGGAGGCCTTCGGCGACGTCTCCCTGCCGAACACGGAGCGCGTCGCTTCCTCGCTCTGCTCGATCCCACTCTTCCCACACCTCACCGACGCTCAGCAGGAGGACGTGGTCGCCGCCGTCGCCGACGCGGTCGCAACCGCCGGGGCGGAGCTGGGGGTCTCGTGACCGACTGGAAGGTGACGCTGAGCGAGGTCGACCTCCTCGAAAGCGACATCGAGGCCGTTGCGGAGACGCTGCGCTCCGGCTGGTTGACCATGGGGCCGCGCACGCAGGAACTCGAGGCCGCGTTCGCCGAGTTCATCGGTGCGCAACACGCGATGGCCGTGGCGAGCGGTGGCGCCGCGCTGCACCTCGCCTGCGCGGCCCTCGACCTCGCGCTCGGCGACGAGGTGATCGTCCCGGCATTGAGCTTCGTCGCCGACGCAAACGCGCCGGTCCACTGCGGGGCGACACCGGTGATCGCCGACTCGCGCTCGCTCGCCTCGCCGAACCTCGACCCAGCGGACGTCGAGCGCAGGATCACGGCGCGCACCAAGGCGGTGATCGCGGTGCACATGTTCGGGTACCCGGCCGACGTCGATGCGCTCCGGGAGATCTGCGAGCCGCGCGGGATCGCGATCATCGAGGACGGCTGCCAGGCTGTCGGCGGGAGGTTCGCGGATGGCGCGAGGCTCGGCACGAAGGGACTCGCCGCGTGCTTCAGCTTCTTCTCCAAGACCAAGCTCGGTGCCGGCGAGGGCGGCATCATCACGACGGACGATGACGCCGTCGAGGCCTCGGTCCGCTCGCTTCGCTCGCACGCGATGACCTCGGTGACCTGGGATCGCCATCGCGGTCACGCCGAGACCTACGACGTCCCGGAGCTGGGCTTCAACTACCGGATCGACGAGACCCGCGCGACCCTGGCGCTGGCGCGCCTCGGCCGCCTCGATGACGAGCTCGATGCGCTGCGCGGCGTCGTTCGCGGCTACCGCGAGCGACTCGCGGGTCTCGACGGAGTCGAGGTGCCGTTCTCCGACGCGGAGGTGGAGCTCTCTGGCCACTTCGCGTTCCCGGTGCTGGTTGCGGACGCCGAGCGGCGCGACGGCGTGCGCGAGCGGGCTCATGCCGCCGGAGTCCAGACGACGTTCTACCCGGCGCTCACCCAGCTGACGGCATTCCGCCGTGGAGCGGACGATGGCTGTCCCGTGGCCGAGGAGTTCGCTTCGCGCCACGTGGCTTTGCCGCTCGCGAGCAGGCTCGACGACGCCAAGCTGGATCTGGTCGTCGAGACGCTCGGTGCGGCACTCGCCGCCTAGATGCTTCAATAGTCGGCCGTCATGCCGAAGATGAAGACCCACTCCGGAGCGAAGAAGCGCTTCAAGAAGACTGCCGCCGGCAAGCTTCGCGGCCGTCGAGCGTTCTCGAGCCACATGCTCGAGCACAAGTCGCCGAAGCGCAAGCGCCACATGGGCAAGCCGACCGCGGTCGCGAAGCCCGACGAGGAGCGCGTCAACGCACTGCTTCCAGGGAAGGCGGGCCGCAAATGAGCCGCGCCACCAACGCCGTCGCCCGCAAGCGCCGGCGGAAGAAGGTCCTGAAGCAGGCCAAGGGCTACTGGGGCCGCAAGCACTCGAGCTACCGGTTCGCGAACGAGCAGGTCATGCGCTCGGGCCGCTACGCCTATCGCGATCGCCGCACGCGAAAGCGCGACTTCCGCCGCCTCTGGATCACGCGGATCAACGCTGCCGCGCGCCTCAACGGCATGAGCTATTCGGAGCTCGTCCACGGCCTCACCGTCGCCGGCATCGAGGTCAACCGCAAGATGCTCGCCGACATCGCGGTCCGCGACCCGGAGGCCTTCGCTGGTGTCTGTGAGCAGGCAAGGTCTTCCGTTGAGGCGCTTTAGCGCCGAAAGCAGCGTGTAAGGTCTCGACCATGCCGACGATCGCCCCCCGGAACCGCCGACGCTTTGCCGGCCCCTCCCGGAGGCTCGTCGCTGCCTGACCGAAGCAGAAGCGAGTACGACTCCGGGGCGCCCAGCGAGGCGCCCTTTTTCGTTCCATGATCACCTCCGCGCAAAACGAGAAGCTCACCCTGATCCGCAAGCTGGCGGATCGAAAGCATCGTGCCCGTGAGCTCCTCTTCGCGGCCGAGGGCGAGGACCTCGTGGAGGCCGCTGACCGGGCGGGCTGGGAGCCCGAGTTCGTGCTTCGCGCCGGCGAGGACGTCGAACCGGAGCTGCTGCGCTCCGCGAGCGCCCTGGGCTCCGGAAGCCGGGTGGTCGGCGTCTACCGCCAGTGGTTCTCCGAGGCCGGGGGCAAGCTTTCGGTGTACCTGCACGCGGTCGGCGACCCCGGCAACGTCGGCACGCTCATCCGCGCCGCACACGCGCTCGCCGACGGGCCTGTCGTTCTGGGCCCTGACTGCGCCGACCCCTTCTCGCCCAAGGCGGTGCGCGCCAGCATGGGCTCGATCTTCGCCCGCCCGCCCGCCCGGGCCACGCTCGCCGAACTGCCCGGCGCCAAGCTGGCGCTCGACCCGGCGGCGGACGACGCGCTCGCCGATGTCGCCCTGGAGGCGCCTGTCGTCGTGTGCCTAGGCGCCGAGCGCGAGGGCCTGCCCGCGGAGGTCCTGGCGGCGGTCGACCGACGCGCGCGGATCCCGGTGAACGCTGACGGCCCCGACTCGCTGAACGTTGCGATGGCGGGCACCGTGGCGCTCTACGAGCTTGGAAATAGGATCACTCGCCATGTCTGAGGCGCTGGAGCGGATTGGCTCGATCCGGGCGGAGGCCGAGGCGGCAATCGCCGCCGCGGCCGACGCGGCCGCGCTCGAGGACGTTCGCGTGCGGTTCCTCGGCCGCAAGTCCGAGCTGACCAGCATCCTGCGGGGCATCGGCGAGCTCGACGCGGCCGACCGCGGCCCGGTCGGGTCGAGCGCCAACGAGGCCCGCGGAGACCTGGAGGCTGCCCTCGAGGAGCGCCGAGACGCGCTCGAGGGCGCCGAGCTGGAGGAGCGCCTGGTGGCGGATGCGCTGGACGTGACGCTCCCCGGATTCGCGCCCGTGGCGAGCGGCCACCTTCATCTCCTCACCCGGACACGCCGGGAGATCGAGGACGTCTTCGTGGGCCTCGGCTACGGGGTGATGGAGGGGCCCGAGATCGAGCACGACTACTACAACTTCACGGCGCTGAACCACCCGCCGGGGCATCCGGCTCGCCTCACGCAGGACAGCTTCTACGTCGATCCCGCGACCCTGCCGAGTGGAGTCGTGAACCACGAGGGCCTGCCGCCAGGCCCGAAGGACGTCCACTGGCGCACCCACACCTCGCCGTTGCAGGTGCGCGCCATGGAGGCGAACGATCCGCCGCTCTTCATCATCGTCCCGGGCACGGTCTACAGGCGCGACACGATCGACGCCACGCACCTGCCGATGTTCCATCAGGTCGAGGGGCTCGCGGTCGCCGACGGCGTGTCGCTGGCCGACCTTGCCGGGACGCTCGAGGCGTTCGCCCGCGCGATCTTCGGGCCCGAGCGCCAGACGCGCCTCAAGCCCGACTTCTTCCCCTTCACCGAGCCCAGCGTGCAGGTCGACGTCTCGTGCTTTCGCTGCGACGGCACCGGCAGGCTGTCGGACGGCGAGCGGGACGGCCTCTGCAAGGGCACCGGGTGGATCGAGATCCTCGGCGCCGGGATGGTGGACCCCAACGTGTTCGGGTTCGTGGAGCGCGACGAGTACGACCCGGACACCACGCAGGGGTTCGCGTTCGGCATGGGGATCGAGCGCATCGCGATGCTGAAGCACGGCATCCCGGACCTGCGCCTCTTCTTCGAGAACGACGTCCGCTTCCTGGAGCAGTTCCGGTGATCTCCCCATGAAGGTCCCGTTCTCCTGGCTTCGCGAGTACTGCGACCCCGGCCTCCCGGTCGGCGAGGTCGCCGCCCTGCTCGCGGCGAAGGCGGTCGAGGTGGAGGGCGTTTCGACGGTCGGCGCGCCCTCGGCTGACGGCTTCGTCGTGGGCCACGTCGTGTCGGCGGAGAAGCACCCGAACGCCGATCGCCTGAAGGTGTGCGTGGTGGACACCGGCGACGGCGAGCGCACGATCGTCTGCGGTGCGACCAACGTCGATGGCGGGCAGACCGTCGCGGTCGCGCTGCCGGGCGCGGTGCTGCCCGGCGGCCAGCAGCTCGGCAAGGCGAAGCTTCGAGGCGTCGAGTCCGACGGCATGATCC
>JAWVFM010000243.1:0-7227 GCA_033856015.1 Solirubrobacterales bacterium | reverse complement strand
CGGACCTGGGCTGGCTTGGCGCGTCCATCGAGGAGGGGTACGGAGGCTCCGGCGGCGGGATGGTCGACGCGTGCGTGTTCCTCGAGGAGACCGCGCGCGGCATGGTGCCGATGGCCGGCTTCCCGGTAAGCCTCATCGTCGCCGGCGCCTACGAGCGCTTCGGCACGGATGAGCAGAAGGCCGAGATCCTGGGCGGCATCGTCAAGGGCGGCGTGGAGTCGATCGCGATGTCAGAGCCCGAGGCGGGCTCCGACGTCGGCAGCCTCGCCTGCCGCGCCGAGCAATCCAACGGCGGCTACGTCCTGAACGGCCAGAAGACCTGGATCTCGGCGGCGCACATCGCCGACCACATCCTGGTCGTGGCCCGCACCGGTCGCGAGGGCTCCAAGCACGACGGCGTCACGATGTTCTCGATCCCGACGAGCACGGACGGCATGGAGATCCGCGGGATCCAGACGATGGGCGGCAAGGAGGTCAACGACGTCTTCCTCACCGACGTCTACGTCGACTCCGACCGCGTCCTCGGGCAGGTCGACGGGGGCTGGATGCAGCTGATGGCGGGCCTCAACGTGGAGCGCCTGATCACGGCCGCCACGGTGCTGGGCCTCGCCGAGCGCGCCTTCGACGACACGCTCGCCTACGTGAAGGAGCGCAAGCAGTTCGGCCGCCCGATCGGGAGCTTTCAGACGATCAAGCACCGCCTCGCCGACCTGGCGACTGAGCTGGAATGCTGCCGCCTGCTCGTCTACGACATCGCGCAGATGGTCGACGCCGACCCGAACACGATGCTCCCGCGTGAGGCCTCGATGGCGAAGCTCAAGATCACCGAGACGGCTAAGAAGGTCGCCCTCGAGGGGATGCAGATGATGGGCGGCTACGGCTACTCGTGCGAGTACGACATGGAACGGCACGTGCGGATGGCCCTGGTCTCGACGATCTACGCCGGCACGAGCGAGATCCAGCGGGAGATCATCTCCAAGACCTACGGGCTGTAGATGGCCTTGGGCGCGTGCGCGTGGATAGAGTGATTCCGGCAAGCGAGTGAGAGGACGGACCTGACATGGCGAAGCAACCGATTCCGATTCGCGGCCGCGTGGTCGCAATCACCGGAGGGGCGCGGGGGATCGGCCTCGCAACGGCGACGGCTCTCGCGCGCAAGGGCGCCCGCGTCGCGATTGGGGACCTGGACCTCGAGATCGCTCAGCAGGCGGCCGAGCGGCTTGGCGGCGGCGCGGTGGCCTTCGACCTGGACGTGACCGACCGCGACTCGTTCACCAACTTCATCGATTCCGCGGAGGCCGCGATCGGGCCGCTCGACGTGCTGGTCAACAACGCCGGGATCATGCCCGCCGGGCCCTTCCTGGACGAGTCCGACGAGACCGCGATGCGCCAGATGGACATCAACGTCCACGGCGTGATCCTCGGCATGAAGATCGTCCTGCCGCGGATGGTCGAGAGAAACCGCGGCCACGTCGTGAACATCGCCTCACAGGCCGGCAAGGGCGGCTTCCCGGGCATCGCCACGTACTGCGGAACCAAGCACGCCGTCATCGGCATCAGCGAGGCCGTCCGCGGCGAGCTCTCGGAGACGGCGATTGAGTTCACGGTCGTGATGCCCGCCTTCGTCAACACGGAGCTCATCGCCGGCGCCGAGCAGCCCCGGGGCGTGAAGGTGGCCGAGCCCGAGGACGTCGCAAACGCGATCGTCGAGGCGCTCGAGACGCCGCGGTTCGACGTCCACGTGCCGAAGTCCGTGGGCCGCATCGGGTACGTCATGAACCTCATGCCGCGCGCAGGACGCGAGGCCATCGCCAGGGCCCTGAAGGCCGATCAGGTCCTCACGAACATCGACGCCGGGCGGCGGGCCGCCTACGAGGAGCGGATCACGCACGCCGAGCGCTCGCGCGAGCACGCCTAGGGGCCAGTGCAGCTGAGCCTCTCGCCGAGCGTCGTTCGGCGAGGACTGCGATTCACCGCCGGGCTTCCCGGCCGCACCGGCATGCCGGTCGGGATGGAGCGTCGCTGGCTCAACGCGATCGGCGTGATGACGCGCCCGCCGAGCGGCGCGGAGGTCGCGGAGGAATCACTCGGCGGCGTGCCGGCGCTGCGTATCTCGACCCCGGCGGCCGAGCCTGGACGGGCGATCCTCTACGTGCACGGGGGCGGCTACACGACCGCGCCGATGCGCACGTACCGAGCGTTCATGGGCACGATCGCCACGGAAACGCGGACCGTCGTCCACGCCCCCGACTATCCGCTTGCCCCCGAGCACCCGTTTCCGGCCGCGTTCGACGCAACGCTCGCGGGCTATCGCGCCCTGGCTCAGAGCTCACCGGGCCCGATCGTCCTCGCCGGTGACTCGGCTGGAGGAGGGCTGGCGGTGGCGATCGCTGTGGCGCTTCGCGACGCGGGCGACCCGGCGCCCGCCGGTCTCGTCCTCTTCTGCCCCTGGCTCGACCTGACCCACTCCGGGCAGTCGTTCGCATCCGGGGCGCCGCGCGAGCCGATCCTGCACGCCGGACGCTCGGCCCGCAACGCCGAGCTCTACGCCGGGAACCGGGACCTGCGCGACCCGCGCATCTCGCCGCTCTTCGAGCCGGACGTCGCCGGGCTGGCGCCGATCTACCTGCTCGGTGCCGCCGACGACCTCCTCGCGAGCGACGCAGACCGCTTCGCCGACCGCGTCCGCGACGCAGGGGGCCAGATGGACTACCGCCGCTACGACGGTCTGTGGCACGACTTCCAGCTCTTCGGCGACGCGATGGCGCAGTCCCGGGCCGCCACCACCGCGGCCTGCGCGGCGATCAGCGGGTTCTTTGCCTCAGTCGCGGCCGGCGGTCCGGTCGAGGCCGCCGCGCAGGGCTGAGCGCTCGTCGGCGTCGACCTGCCGGAGCAGGTCGAGGGTCTTCTCGTCCTGAAGCATGAGGCGGTCGAGCAGCGGGTTGACGACCCCCCGGAGGCCGAACCAGGCCCGCCACCACGGCGGGACGATCACGCGCGGTGCGCGGCGCTCGATGCCGCGAACGACCGCGTCGGCTGCGTAGGTGGGGCTCAGCTGTCGCATCATGAGCTTCGGGAACCGGTCTCGGGCTCCCTCGCTCACCACCTGGTCCTCGAAGGCGTCCCGGACCATGCGCGTGTTGATGAAGCCGAAATGGGCGACGGTCGCGCTGGCGCCGTGCACGGCGAGCTCGGCCCGCAGCGCGCGCCCCATGGCCTCGACGCCGGACTTCGCGATCGCGTAGGGGGAGTTCATCATCCCGTTGACCCAGGCGTAGACGGAGGAGATCACAACCACGTGGCCCCGCCGCTCGACGATCTGCGGCAGTGCGGGGCGGACGGTCCGCCAGACGCCGAGCAGGTCGATCTCGAGCGTCCGCTCGAAGACCTCAGGGTCGATGGTGCGCATGGTCGTCGACGGCGGCGCGACCCCGGCGTTCGCGACGACCACGTCGAGGCCGCCGAAGCGCTCGACGGCGGCGCTGACCGCGGCCTCCATGGCGGCAGCGTCCGTGACGTCCGCCGCAATCCCGAGCGCGCCGGAGCCGATCTGCGCGGCGGCGGCCTCCGCGGGCGCCACGTCGAGGTCGACGACGACCACCGATGCGCCGCGGGCGCTCAGGGCGCGCGCGGTCTCGAAGCCGATTCCGCGCGCCGCGCCGGTGACCAGGGCCGTCTTGCCGTTCAGGTTGTAGGTTGGCATCGTGCGCGCAGCTTAACGGCCGGTGGGCGTTCACATACAGTCAGGACCGTTTGTTACAGTCGCCGGCATGGAGACGAGCGCACGAGCGCGTTCGGGGGCCGTTCCGCGGAGGCGCACGCAGGCGGAGCGACGGGCGAAAACCCGTGCCGCCCTGCTTGACGCGACCATCGACTGCCTGGTCGAGGAGGGTTACGCGGGCACCACGACCACGAGGATCGTCGAGCGCGCCGGCGTTTCTCGCGGCGCGCAGGTGCACCACTTCCCGACCAAGGCAGAGCTGGTCGCCGAGGCGGTTCGCCGCCTGGCCGAGCTTCGGGCCGCCGAGTTCCTCGAGGAGGCGCGGGCCGTTCCGGCTCGCGGGCGTCACCGCTTTGAGCGCATGCTCGACCTGCTCTGGCGCATCCACACCGGCCCGCTCTTCGCCGCGTCCGTCGAGCTCTGGGTGGCCGCTCGCGCCGACGAGGACCTGCGGCGGCGGTTGGTCGAGGTCGAGCGCGAGATCGCCGCCCTCACCGCCGCCGGGATCGACGACCTGTTCCCCGAGGTGTCCCGGCGCCGCGAGTTCCGCGAGGCCGTGGATGCCGCACTCGCGACGATGCGCGGGCTGGCGCTCCTGCGCTTCGTCAACGACCCACGCGAGATCGAGCGCCGCTGGGCGGGGGCGCGCCGCACGCTGATCGCTGCGGTCGAGGTCTGACTCAGGCGGGCTGTCAGGCTCCACGAGATCGTGGGGCATGGGGGCCAACCACCTCGCGAGCGTCCACCAGCTGCTCGTTGCGGCGAAGCGTGCCGCCGCGGAAGGCGAGGGCCGCCGAGGGCTGGGCCATCACACGGGTCCCGGCCACCTGGGAGGGATCGATCTCAACGGCGTGCGGAGCGCGGTAGACGCGGATCGTCCAGTGCTGCGGCGCCGTCCTCGACTTCCTGAGCGTGAACCTCGGGCCCGGCCCTGAGATCGACGGCGTGTCGCTCATCACGACGACCCGGTTGGTCGCAATCCCATCGCTGAAGGCCTTCCCCTCGAAGTGCGGGAGGGAGCTCCCCACGTAGTACTGGAGCGGAGCGCGACCGTCGGCGGGCACCACGTAGAGCGTCGCGTCTCGGGGGCGCGGGAGCGCCGCTACTGCCGCCTGCCAGTCGTGGCGCTGCAGCGGTGGCTGGACGGCCACGGCGTGAAGCGACAGGGCGAAGACGCCGAGCGACGCCGCAGCCGCCGACGCCCCGAGGAGCCGGGGCCTCGCGACCGAGAAACCGATGCCGATCGCGACCAGCCCCGGCACCAGCGCGCCGATCATGTTGCGTGGATCGACCAGGTCGAGGCCGGCCAGCGCGAGCAGAAATGGGCCGGCGAATGCTCCGGCCGCGACGCCCATGGCAATGCCGGCCCCCCGTCGCTCGAGCGGCGACCCCCGCACGGCGACGATCCCGGCCGCGAGCAGGACGAGCGCAGCGGCCGCGAGGCCGAGCTGGCGTTGTCCGGTCGTGGTGGAGGTGATCCCGCCCTGTGGCGCCGGGCCCTCGACCGTTGCGTACTTGACGATCGCGGTCTCCGCCCTCGCCGTCAGCGCGTACTGGGTGAAGCCGTTCGTGCGCCCGGTGCCCTCCTGCGATCGGGCGAGCGGAACCAGGGCCAGGCCGACGGCGCCGACCACGGCAATCGAGCCGAGAACGCGCCGGCTCGGCCCGAGCAATGCCACGAGCAGGACCGCCTCGGGTGCGATGACGAAGACGGCGAAGTAGTGAGTCGAGAGCGCCAGGACCGACATCGCGGCCCAGCCGAACACCGACGATCGGTCCCGTCTTCGCAGGCTCCGCGCGAACATGTAGAGCCCGAACGCGGACCACATCACGAACATCCCGTACGAGCGGGCCTCCTGCGAGTACCAGATGAGGTACGGGTTGACGGCGACGAGCAGCGCTCCGAACAGCCCGGCCCGCTTCGAGACGAGCTCCCGGCCTGCGAGGTAGGCGGCGAGAACGGTCGCGATTCCGAAGCCGGCGCTCAGGAGCCGCAGCGCGACCGCCCCGGTGCCGAACGGCTGGGACCAGATCCACGCCGTCGCGTAGTAGAGCGGCGGGCTTCGCTCCCCGTTGAAGACGACGTGCATGCTCCGGCCGAAGCTGTGACCGAGGATTCGCGCAGCGGTGACCGTCTCGTCGTGATCCAGGCTCTGCGCGCCGATCGTCGATACGCGCAGAACGATGGCGAGCACCAGGATTGCGGCGAGGACGGCGCGTGCCGGATTGCCGCGGACCTCGCTCAGCACGCGATCCAGGCGCTCCCTCCATGCCGATCGGCCCTCCATCGCACCTGCAGCCTCGGGCCGGCGCCGAAGGCGCGCATAAAGGCTGCCTCAAGGACAGCTAAACCGGCCTGCGCTTGCGGAAGGAGGCGGGTGAAGGGGTCAGCGAGAGCGCCTGCCGACGACCGGCAGCGTCAGCGACCCGGGCTTGCCGGGATCGGCGAGGATCGAGACCGACGAGGTGGCGTCGTTGCCCTTGTAGGCCAGGTCGCTGCCGGCGACGGTCAGGGAGATCCGGTCGCCCTTCGGGAAGCGGTGGACGATGCCCGCGAGCTGGACGTTGAACGGCTTGGTCACGTCGGTCACCCGCACGGGCGCGATCAGCCTGTGAGGGAGGATCACCGTGCCGTCAGGCTGGATGTCGTAGAGCTTGAAGAAGAGGACCAGGTGGGCGGCCGGGTCGCTCGACTGGCCGGCGGCAACCACCGGGTCATCGACGCGGACGCGGACCTTCGGCGAGCCGACGACGGTCAGGTTGCGCTTGAGCGCGCCGGTCGAGAACTGGGCGAACGTGCCGGGCGCGTCCGTGACGGGCTGCGACTGATCGAACGCCGACGTCTCCGTGTAGCTCGTCGCCGGTCCGGCCGCAGCGCTGAAGGTCGCCTGGCCAGACTGGACCTTCGAGGCCCTGCGGACGAGTGAGCCCGACCCGGACAGCAGGTAGCGGCGGCCGTGGCCGACCGGGTAGCGCTTGGCCTTCGCGTAGGCCGGGGTGGCGATGCCGTGGTAGTGCACCCAGTCGCGGAAGTAGCGGAAGTCCATCCGCGGCTTCGGGCCCTTCCTCTTGAGGTAGTGGTTGAACCACCTGACGATCAGGCGGCCCTCGTACGTCTTCGGCGGGTTCGACTCGCTGTACTCGCCCGGCGCCGGCGTGCTCGTGCTGTGGCCCCACGACTGCCAGACGAGCCGCACCGGGGTGTGCTGTTGGCGAAGCGCCCGGTAGGTCGCCACCGACTCCTGGAGGTTGAAGAGGGTGTCGCCCTGGCCCTGCATGAGCATCGTCGGAATCCGGATCCTCTTCATGAACGAGGTGACCGAGGCGTGGCGGGCCAGTCCGATTGTCGTAGCGTCCGGGTACCCGAGCGCGTCCATCTGCGCCTTCGAGGTGCAGGCGCGGTTGTCGAAGTTCGGACAGCCGACGTTCCGCGACGGGTCGCTGACGCCCCCTACCCCGTCGGCGATGCCGAGCCCGAAGAAGAGCGAGGTCCACTCGAACTTCTC
>JAWVFM010000242.1:0-4226 GCA_033856015.1 Solirubrobacterales bacterium | reverse complement strand
GGCGAGCATCCTGTCCGACCAGCGCCTGCTTGCCCTGCTCGGGTCGCGCCTTCTCGCCGAGCTCGACGTCGATGCCCCGGATTCGTTTCGGGATCTGATCGCCGCGGATGTGGCGCGAAATCAGGCTCGGGGGCTGGCGCTCGAAGCCCTGAGCGCGGAGCTTGCCGCGCGCCTGGACGCGGACGAAGTGCCGGTCCTGGTGCTCAAGGGCCCGCTCATGGCGCGGCGCCTGCACGGCGACGTCGGCCTTCGAGCGAGCAACGACGTCGACCTCCTCGTCAACGCTGAAGATCTCCCGAGGGCAGCCTCGGCCCTGGAGCCGCTCGGCTACGCGAAGGCGAACGACACGGTCGTGCGCAGCCACGGCCTGCCCGACATGCACGACACCCTCAAGTCCACCGAGGCGGACCTGCCCCGGATCGAGCTTCACTGGCGCGTTCACTGGTACGAGGAGGAGTTCTCGCGTGAGCTGCTTGCGCGCAGCCGGCCGGATACGGCAGGCCTGCGTCAGCCCGCGCCGGCCGACGAGCTCGCGATGCTCCTGCTCGTCTATGCCCGGGACGGCCTCTACGGACTGCGCGCGCCGGCGGACATCGCGGCATGGTGGGCGCGCCACGGCGAGGGCGCCAGGCCCCTCGACGATCACTGGACCGCCCATCCGAGGCTGCGCCGTCCGCTCGCTGCAGCGGCGATCGCGGCGGACCGGGTCGTGGGGGTTCCTGCTCGGGCGTTGGTTCCCGAGCGCGCCCTGGGCTGGACGACGCCCAGGCTTGCGGCGCGGCTCGCCAATTGGAGCCAGGTTGGCGACCTCGACCAGCTCGCCGCGAACCTCGGATTGGTTGACGCCCTCCTGAGCCCGCCCGCCGAGCTCCGGCACTTCGTGAGGCGCCGGCTCTACGTCAGCCGGCGCGAGATCGAGGACATGTACGACCTGAAGCCGTCGGCGCGGTTGAGGGTCGGGGCGATGCGTCTTGTTCACGCTCCCAAGCTCGCGCTCCGCTACGCCGCTGGGCTCTGGGGAGCACGGCGGTTGGAGGCCGAACCGCCAAGCCAACCGACTACAGTGAGCGCCGCGCCCGGATAGCTCAGTTGGTAGAGCACCTCCATGGTAAGGAGGGGGTCACGAGTTCGAGTCTCGTTCCGGGCTTCCCATCGATGCCCGCCTAGACTGAGCGGCCGTGACTTCGCACTACCTGATCGTCCGCAAGGGGCCTGGCCTCGGCGCGTTTCACCACGTGACCAGGCCGATGACGCTAGGGCGCGGCACGAGGGCCGACGTGATGATCGCCGACGAATCCGTGTCGCGCGAGCATGCGGCCGTGCGGATCGACGGCGACACCGTGGTCGTCGAGGACCTCGACTCCTCCAACGGGACGAAGGTGAACGGCCAGGACGTCAGCCAGGCACGCCTCGAGGACGGCGATGTCATCCAGCTCGGCGGGACCGAGCTCGAGGTCCGCGTTGCCGACGACGACGCCGTCTCGACACCGACCGAGCCGACGCTGATTCGCCCGCCCGAGCCGACCTAGCCTTGGACTTCGCCCTCACCGACGAGCAACAGGACTTCGTCGCGGCGATCCGCGACTTCTGCCGGCGCGAATGCGGGACGCGCGAGCAGCGCGAGCGCCTGACCGACGGCCACACCGAGCACCACTCCTTCGAGCTCTACAACAAGATGGCCGAGCTCGGCTGGCTCGGGGTGACGATCGACGAGGCCCACGGCGGCTCCGGCGGTGGCATGGTCGACGCGTGCCTCTTCATGGAGGAGACCGCGCGAGGGCTGGCTCCGATCGGCGCCTACGCAACCACGCTGATCGTCGCGGGGGCGACCCAGCGCTTCGGGACCGAGGCTCAGAAGGCCGAGATCCTCGGCGGGATCGCCCGCGGGGCCGTGGAGGCGATCGCCATGACGGAGCCCGAGTCAGGCTCGGACGTCGGCTCGCTTCAGACCTCGGCGGAGCGCACCAACGGCGGCTTCGTCCTGAACGGCCAGAAGGTCTTCATCTCCAACGCCCACATCGCCGACCACGTCCTGATCGTCGCCCGGACGACCAAGGGAGAGTCCAAGCACGAGGGCCTGACGATGATCTGGGTCCCGCGCGGCGCCCCCGGCATGGAGCTGAAGCCGATCGAGACCATGGGCGGGCACGAGACCAACCACGTCTACCTGAGCGACTGCGAGGCACCCGCGGACGCCGTCCTCGGCGAGGTCGACCAGGGCTGGCGCCAGCTCATGGCCGGCCTGAACGTCGAGCGGCTCATCCTGGCGGCGACGATGCTCGGCCTCGCCCAGCGCGCCTTCGACGACGCCCTGGCCTACATCAAGGAGCGCCGCCAGTTCGGCAGGGCGATCGGGTCGTTCCAGACTCTCCAGCACCGCATGGCCGACATGGCCACGGACCTCGAGGCAGCCCGGCTGATGACCTACTGGGTCGCGTCCAAGGTCGACGAGGACCCGGACCGCACCCTGCCCCGCGAGGCGTCGATGGTGAAGCTCTTCGTCACGGAGACGACGAAGCGCATCACCCTCGAGGGCATGCAGATGATGGGCGGCTACGGCTACTCCTCGGAATACGACATGGAGCGCCTCGTCCGCCAGGCGCTTGTCGGGACGATCTACGGCGGCACGAGCGAGATCCAGCGCGGGATCATCGCGAAGGCGCTCGGGCTGTAGCTCGGCTTCGACAGCACCCTCGTTCGTCCAACTCAGGCCGCGAACAGCGCCCAAGCGGTCGATTCCAGCGCCGGCATGCGCTCAGCGATCCAGGTGGCCGTGCGCTGAAGCCCGGTCTGGAAGTCGACGGTCGGGTTGTAGGCGAGCGCCTCGCGGGCGCTCGAGATGTCGGCGAGGCTCTCGAGCACATCGCCGGGACGCGAATCGAGGTAGACGGGCGGCAGGCTGGTGCCCAGCAGCTCGTTCAAGGTTGAGGCAAGCTCGTTGATGGTGTGCGTCTGGTTCATCGCGATGTTGAAGACACCGCCGGCCGCAGACGGGGCCGTCGCTGCGGCCAGGTTGGCGACGACGACGTTCTCGACGTGCGTGAAGTCGCGCGAGGCGTGGCCGTCGCCGAAGATCGTCGGCCGCCGGCCCGTGAGCATGATCCGGATGAACTTCGGGATAACCGCCGCGTAGCTCGAGCTTGGATCCTGACGCTCGCCGAAGACGTTGAAGTAGCGCAGCGCGACCGTCTCCAGTCCATAGACCTGGTTGGCGACCAAGGTGTGGCGCTCGGCGGCGAGTTTGGAGACGGCGTACGGGGACACCGGGGCGACGGCATGGTCTTCCCGGCGCGGCATCCCGGGGGCGTCGCCGTATACCGAGCTGGAGGAGGCGATCACCACCCGTCGTACACCTCGGTCGCGGGCGGCCAGGAGCGCATTGAGGGTGCCCTCGACGTTAACGGCGTTCGAGGTGAGCGGGTCCTGGATCGAGCGGGGGACAGACGGCAGGGCGCCCTGGTGGAAGACGACGTCGATCCCGCGCGTGGCGGCGGAGACGCACTCGAACCATCGAAGATCCCCCTCGACGACCTCGACATCGACGCCGGCAAGGTTCGACCGGTGCCCGGTCGAGAAGTTGTCGAGCACCCTCACCTCGTGACCGTCCTCGAGGAGCGCGTCGACGAGGTGCGAGCCGATGAACCCGGCTCCGCCTGTGATGAGTGTCTTCATTGACGCCTCTGGGACCCCCGCCGGAGCGGCGCACGATAGCAAGGGATCTCGGGCCGCTCGCGAGCGCACTGCCCTGGCCCGGTGCGGGGTTAGGATGCAATGCTCGCGCCTCCCCCGGGTGGCGATCCTCTCTACAGGTCATGGGTGATGTGCGGAATTGCGGGACAGGTCCGCAGTGATGGGGACCGAACCGACCCCAAGCTGCTGGAGCGGATGTGTAAGGCGCTTGAGCACCGCGGTCCTGACTCTCGAGGGACCTACCTGTCCGACGGCGTTGGGCTCGCGATCCAGCGTCTGCGAATCATCGACCTCGCGACAGGTGACCAGCCGATCTACAACGAGGACCGGACGGTCGCGGTCGTCCTGAACGGGGAGATCTACAACTTCCGCGAGCTGCGCGCACGACTGGAACGGGCCGGTCACCAGTTTGCGACAGAGAGCGACACCGAGGTGATCGTCCATTTATACGAAGAGGAGGGGCGCGAATGCGTCCGGTCACTCCAAGGCATGTTCGCCTTCGCTCTTTGGGACGAGGCACGGCGTCACCTGTTGCT
>JAWVFM010000241.1:0-2624 GCA_033856015.1 Solirubrobacterales bacterium | reverse complement strand
GCAAGTCCCCGACCACGTGCTGAGCCGGGCGTGAGGCGCCTCGCCGTCCTCGGCCACCCGGTCGCGCACTCGCGCTCGCCGGCCATGCAGAGCGCGGCGCTCGCCGAGCTGGGCCTGGCCGGCGGGTGGTCATATGAGGCGATCGACGTCGCGCCCGAGGACTTCGAGGGGCGCGTGCGCGCGATGCCGGGCGAGGGCTTCGTCGGCGCCAACGTGACGGTCCCCCACAAGCTCGCCGCCCTGGCCCTTGCCGATGAGGCAGCCAGCGCAGCGCAGGCGATCGGCGCCGCGAACACGCTCACGTTCGACGGCGAGCGGATCCGCGCCGACAACACCGACGCGGCGGGAATCCTCGGCGCGATCGGGCAATCCACCAAGGGGCTGGGCGTCCTCGTCATGGGCGCCGGCGGCTCCGCCAGGGCCGCCGTCTGGGCCCTTCTGGGCGACGGGGCGGGCGTCACGATCTGGAACCGAACGCCGCAGCGGGCGACACAGCTTGCCTCGGAGCTCGGCGCCGTGTCCGCCACCGGCCCTCCGAACATCGAGGATTTCGACGTCATCGTCAACGCGACCACCGTCGGAATGGCGGCATCAAGGGGTTTGCAGGCCCCCGTGCTCAAGAACCTCCCGATTGATGCCGATTGTCTGAGTGCAAGACACTTGGTGGTGGACCTTGCCTACGGAGACGGCGATACCGCCCTGATGCAGATCGCGAAAGCGAGAGGCGCCAGAGCTGTCGACGGACTGGAGGTGCTGGTCCACCAGGGCGCTGCGTCGCTTCGGATCTGGACCGGCGAGGAGCCACCAATCGAGGCGATGAGAGGCGCCACCCGCGTTTCATGAGCGAGACCCGACCCGAATATTTGACCCCAGTTCCCACCCCGGGTGACGCGGGGGTAGCGACCGCTGCGGCAGAGGCGCTTCCGCCCGATCTCGAGCCCGAGGCCGTCCCGGGGCTGACCCCGCCGATCGAGCGTGGCCACTCCGGCATGTTCATCACCGACGTGATCGTCGACCTCGGCTACGCGGACGCCGACCGGGTCAAGGACGCGATCAAGGAAGCGCGGACCGCGGGCCACTCGCCGGAGGCCGTCCTCCTCGAGCAGAACGTCATCGACGGCGAGCAGCTCTCGCGCGCCATCGCCGAGCGCTATGGCCTGGACCACGTCGACCTCGCGGTCTTCAAGGTCGACATGGGCGCGGCGAACCTCCTGTCGGTCTCCGCGGCGCGCCGCTACTGGGCGGTTCCGATCGCCTACATCGACAACGAGACGCTCCTTGTCGCAATGGCCGATCCCGCGAACGTCGTCGCCGTCGACGACATCCAGATGATCACCGGCCTCAACTGCCGGGTCGTCGTCGCGGCGGCCGACGACATCGACAACCTCGTGAAGCGCCTCAGCACGCTGGAGAACGCCGTCTCGGAAGCGGTCTTCGGCGAGGCCGAGGCCGAGGAAGAGATCGAGGTCACGGAGCTCCGCGAGTCCGCGGACGACGCTCCGGTCATCAAGCTCGTCCACTCGATCCTCGCGCAGGCCGTGAACGAGGGAGCCTCCGACATCCACTTCGAGACCCAGGAGGACGAGATGCGGGTTCGCTTCCGCATCGACGGCGTGCTCTCCGAGGCCGCCCGCGTGCCGCGCCGCATGGTCGCCGGCGTGATCTCCCGCGTCAAGATCATGAGCGAGCTCGACATCGCCGAGAAGCGCGTGCCTCAGGACGGCCGCGTCGGCATCTCCGTCGACGGTCGCGACGTCGACCTCCGCATCGTGACCCTCCCGACGCAGCGCGGCGAGGGAGCGACGATCCGCCTCCTCGACAAGAGCACCGCACTGCTCTCGCTCGATGACCTTGGGCTTGACGGCACCGGTCGCGACAGCTTCACCGCAGCGTTCCAGAAGCCGCACGGGGCGGTCCTCGTGACCGGGCCGACCGGCTCCGGCAAGTCCACGACGCTCTACGCGGCGCTGAGCGAGCTCAACTCGATCGAGAAGAACGTCATCACGATCGAGGACCCGGTCGAGTACCGGATGGAGGGGATCAACCAGATCAACGTCAACCGCAAGGCGGGGCTGACCTTCGCGACCGGGCTGCGATCGATCCTGCGAGCCGATCCCGACATCATCATGGTCGGCGAGATCCGCGACGGCGAGACAGCGCGGATCGCGATCGAGGCCGCCCTCACCGGCCACATGGTGCTCTCCACCTTGCATACCAACAGCGCCCCGGGCGCGGTCATCCGCCTGTCCAAGATGGGCATCGAGAGCTTCCTGATCGGATCGGCAATCGAGGCCGTGGTCGCGCAGCGCCTGGCGAGAAAGCTCTGCCAGCACTGCAAGAAGCGCGCGGTCCTCACCAAGCAGGCTCTGTCGGACGCCGGCTTTCGGGTGGGCGCCGACGTCGAGGCATACGAGCCCGTCGGCTGTGCCCGCTGCAACCGCACGGGCTATCGCGGCCGGATCGGGCTCTTCTCGGTCATGACGTTGACCGATGAGATCAAGGACCTGACGGTCGAGGGGGCCTCTGAGGCGGAGATCGCCAACATCGCCCACGACCAGGGCATGCTCCACCTGCGCGAGGCCGGCATCCTGAAGGTTCGCGCCGGCGTCACCTCGATCGCCGAG
>JAWVFM010000240.1:0-3995 GCA_033856015.1 Solirubrobacterales bacterium | reverse complement strand
GACGCTCATCCCAATTGACCCTACCGGGCGTGGCGTAACGGCTCGCCTAGAATCCCGCGCCCAGGGGCACTGGCCTAATTGGCTAAGGCACCGGTCTCCAAAACCGGCGATTCCAGGTTCGAGCCCTGGCTGCCCCGCCTTGACCGCCGCAGACAGCTTTCGCTCCTTCTGGGTGGACTCGGCACCCACGTCCAGCTATCCAGCGCTCGCCGCCGACTCCGATTGCGATGTGGTCGTGATCGGCGCCGGGATCGTCGGCGTGACGGCGGCGCACAGGCTGAGCAGCGAGGGCGCCAGAGTGACGCTCCTCGAGGCGCGTCACATCGGCGCCGGGGCGACCGGCTATACGACCGGCAAGGTCAGCTCCCTGAACGGGCTCGTCTACGCGCGCCTGGCCGAGGACTTCGGCGCGGAAACCGCGCGGGTCTACGGTGAGGCGAACGAGGCGGGGCTGGCGACGATCGCCGACCTCGTCGCTCAGCACGGAATCGACTGCGATTTCCGTCGCAAGCCCAACTTCACCTACACCGAGTCGGCCGGCGGCCGCACAGCTCTGGAGCGAGAGGTCGAGGTCGCGAGGAGCATCGATCTTCCCGCGGGACTGGCCGAGGGAGCGGAGGAGCTTCCCTTTCCGATCGCCGCTGCGGTTCGGTTCACCGATCAGGCCGAGTTTCACGCTCTGCGCTACCTGCAGGGACTCGCCGCGGCCGCAGTGAGTGCGGGCTGCACGATCCACGAGCAGACTCGGGTCGTCGGCGTTGGCCGCGGCAAGCCCTGCCGAGTCGCCACGGAAGACGGGTCCGTTGTCCGGGCGGGCGCCGTGATCGTCGCCACCCATCTGCCGATCCTCGACCGTGGCCTCTTCTTCGCGCGCACCCACGCCGAGCGCTCCTATGCGCTGCTGGTCCGGCTCACCGGCGATGTGCCACAGGGCATGTACCTGAGCGACGAGAGCAGCGCGCACTCGCTGCGCGCCGTCCCGACCAAGGGCGGAGAGCGCCTGCTGGTCGGTGGCGAGTCACACAAGGCGGGTCACGGCGATCCGGTCGCGCGCTACGAGGAGCTGGAGCGCTGGACGCGGGAGCGCTTCGAGGTTGAGGCGATCGAACACCGTTGGGCGACGCAGGACCACATTTCGCACGACCTGCTGCCATTCGTCGGGCGGTTGTGGCCGTTCGGCGCCTCGCTTTTGACCGCCACCGGCTTTCGCAAGTGGGGCCTGGCGATGGGGACGAGCGCCGCGGAGACCCTTGCCGAGCTCGCGCTCGGCCGGAAGCACGCCTGGGCCGACGCCTTCGATCCAGCTCGGCTGAGCCTGCGGCACGGGCTGGGCTCATTCGTCAAGGAGAACGCCGACGTCGGCGCTCGCTTCGTTGGCGATCGCGTGATCAAACGGCGTCGCCAGGAGGAGCTTGCACCAGGAGAGGGGACCGTGGTCGGCGCCGGCCTCGGTCAGCGGGCCGTCTACCGCGACGACTCCGGCGCGCTGCATTCGTTCTCGGCCCGATGCACGCACCTTGGCTGCATCCTCAACTTCAACTCCGCCGAGCGCACCTGGGATTGCCCGTGCCATGGCTCGCGCTTCGATGCCACCGACGGGGGTGTCGTCGAGGGCCCGGCGGTCCGGCCGCTCGCGGACGCGGACGACCCGAGCTGACGAGGACGAGTTTGCGAGGCGCACCTGGGGGGGAACTTGACCAGCGTGATCGACGTCGGGGAGAGAAGGGCGGGCTCGATGGCGGCGGGGCTTCCATCGGCGGGCCCGATATGCGATTTGGTCACGGGCCTGCTCTCAACGCCCACGGAGGAGGCGGTCGGTTGGCCTGCGGCTGCGGACGATGCAGCGCGCCTGGTCGCCTCCGTCGAGGACCCGCTCGCCGACGATGACCTTCAGCTCGCCCTGTACATCTGCTTCGAGTTGCATTACCGCGGCTTCCCGACCGTGGACCCGGGGTGGGAGTGGAGCCCCACGCTCCTCGCGGTCCGGGCTCTGCTCGAGGCGGCGTTCCTCGACGCCTTGGAAGCGGAGGTCGGCGGGGCTGAGGCCGTGGACGCGGCGCGGCTCGGCGACCTGCTCTTCGAGCTCGAGGCCGGTGACGACGGCGTCTCGCTCTCCCGACACCTCGAGCGCGAGGCGGACGTGGAGGAGTTTCGCGAGTTCGTCGTCCACCGTTCGCTCTATCAGCTGAAGGAGGCCGATCCACACAGCTGGGCAATCCCGCGCCTGTCAGGGGCGCCCAAGACGGCGCTGCTCGAGGTCCAGGCGGACGAGTACGGCGGCGGCAGGCCCGAGCGGATGCACTCGGCGCTCTTCGCGAAGACGATGCGCGCGCTTGGCCTTGACGATCGCGAGAACGCCTACCTCGCATACGTGCCCGGGGTCACCCTGGCGACGGTGAACCTGATGTCCGCGGTGGGGCTTCGCCGGGCCCGTCGCGGCGCGATCGTGGGACACCTCGCGATGTTCGAGATGACGTCCTCCCTCCCGAACCGCCGTTATGGGAGAGCGCTTCGACGCCTCGGCTTCGATGCCGAGGCGACCGACTTCTACGACGAGCACGTCGAGGCCGATGCGGTTCACGAGAACATCGCTGCGTACGATCTCGCCGGCGGCCTGGCGCGACAGGAGCCGGAGTTGGCCGCGGACATCGTCTTCGGCGCCCGTGCGCTGCTTCACCTCGAAGACCGCTTTGGCACGCACCTGCTCGAGTCGTGGCGAAGAGGCGCGACCTCGCTGCGCCGACGGCTATGACGGTGAACGGCTGATCGGCGGGAAGGCGGCTGTGCCGGGCGTCTCGTACGTGCTGCCGCTGCGCTGGGTCAGGCCTGGGCCGATCGAGGAGCTGGCGGCCTATCTGGGCTCACTGGCCGCCGAGGCCGACGAGGTCATCGTGGTCGACGGCTCCCCGAGCCCACAGCGCCAACAACATGCAGCCGCACTGCGCGACATCGCGAGGCACCTGCCGCCACACGCCGACCTCGACTGTCGCATGGGCAAGGTGAACGGCGTGATCACCGGTATGCGCGAGTCCTCCCACGAGCGCGTGATTCTTGCCGACGACGACGTCCGCTACGACCTGCCGACACTGAGGCGCACCGCGACGCTGCTCTCCGAAGCGGACCTGGTCAGGCCCCAGAACTACTTCGACGAGTTGCCGTGGCACGCTCTCTGGGACACGGCCCGCTCCCTTCTGAACCGGGTCTTCACGGGTGATCTGACCTTTCCGGTTGGCGATTTCCCCGGAACCCTCGCCGTGCGTCGGTCGTCCTTCTTCGCCAGCGATGCTTATGACGGGGACGCGCTCTTTGAGAACCTCGAGCTGATGCGGACCATCAAAGCGGCCGGTGGCGTCGTGCTGACACCGCTAGACCTCTACGTGGCGAGACGGCCACCGAGCGCCGAGCACTTCTTCGCCCAGCGAGTCCGCCAGGCCTACGACGATTTCGCTGTCCCTGCCCGCATCGGCGTCTTTCTCGCGGTGGCACCCCTGGCGGCTGAGACCCTGCGTCGTGGCAGGCGCGGCCGCCTGGCCTCGGCCGCTCTCGCCTCGGTTATCGTCGCGGAGCTGGGCCGGAGAAGAGCCGGCGGGGCCGAGCGGTTCCCGCTGGGCGCCTCGCTGCTGGCGCCGGCCTGGATCTGTGAGCGATCGGTCTGCTCGTGGCTGGCCGTGGGGGCGTGGCTGAAGGGCGGAGCCCGGTACGGCGAGACCCGCCTCAGCCACGCGGCGACTTCGATGCGTCAGCTGCGCCGTCGGTTCGGCTCGGGAGCCGTCAGCGACCCATCCGACTCATCCGACGCGGTCGTGGGGAGGCCGCTCTCGGCGCGGAATCCGATCGCCTTGTGAGTCCCGTCGCAGAAGGGGCGGTTCTGGGAGCGCCCACATCGGCAGAGGGCCACCACCCGCCGGCTGACCTCGAGCTCGTTGCCATCCTGATCGACCATCACGAACGGCCCGCGCACCAGATACGGGCCATTGCGGTAGGGGGTGATCTTC
>JAWVFM010000239.1:0-6341 GCA_033856015.1 Solirubrobacterales bacterium | reverse complement strand
CCAGAAGATTGCGTACTGCTTCATGGACGGCATGACGGGCCCGCCGTGGTACTCGAGGTTCGTGATTACGTCGGACTGTGACGGAGCGCTCGGGCCCTGGCCGTTCAGTGGCTGGTAGCCGATGTCGGGTCCGGGAACCTGCGCGACGACGGCCCCGGCCGGCGCGGCAGCGAGGAGGAGTCCTGCGATCGCAAGCGCGAGGATCGACAGGACCCCGCCGGTCCGCCCGATTGCGCTCACGTGCTCGTTGGTCTGCGTCTCTGCGCTCATCCTTGAGCACCCCTCCCAATTCGATTCTTGCCGGTCGGCCTCTGACCTTAACCGATTCCGCGTCAACCGCGGCCTGATTTCTGTCCGGTTTCAGGCATAACGTGCGCCTCGATGGGCTCCGCCGCTAAGCTCGCCGCCGTGAGCCATCTGCGGCCCGTGCCCGACCCGCAGCCTCCGCGCCTTCAGGGAGAGGCAGACGCGCCGTCGAGCGCCGAGCTCGAGCGCTGGGCGACCGTGCTGCGCTCGGAGTGCGTGCGGATGCTCGCCGTGGCGAAGTCGGGCCACCTCGACTCGTCGCTGTCGGCCGCGGACATCGTGGCGGCGCTCTACTACAGGGTCCTCCGCCACGACCCGGCACGCCCCGATTGGCCCGCCCGGGACCGTTTCGTCCTCTGCAAGGGCCACGCCGCGCCGATCCAGTACGCGGCGCTCGCCCACCACGGCTATTTCCCGCCCGAGGAGCTCATGGGCCTGCGCCGGATCGGCGCCCAGCTCCAGGGCCATCCGGACATGAACCGCACCCCGGGCGTCGAGGTCTCGACCGGCTCGCTCGGGCAGGGGCTCTCGATGTGCGTCGGCATCTGCCTGGCGCTTCGCCTCGACGGCCTCGCCGACACCTCGCACGTCTTCGGCGTGCTCTCCGACGGCGATTGCCAGGAGGGCCAGACCTGGGAGGGCGCGGCCGCCGCGGCTCATTTCGGCGTGAGCAACCTGACCGCGATCGTCGACTACAACCACCTGCAGACGGACGGCACGACCGAGGAGATCATGGACACCGGCGACGTCCGCGCGAAGTTCGAAGCCTTCGGCTGGGACGCCGTGGAGATCGACGGCCATGACATGGACGCGATCGTTGCCGCCCTCGAGCGCAGTCGCACCCTTGACCGCCCGGCCGCCATCGTCGCGCAGACGAAGAAGGGCCGCGGCGTCTCCTTCATGGAGGGCCGCTTCGGCTTCCACGGCAAGCCGCCGACGCCCGAACAGGCCGAGGAGGCCCTCGCCGAGCTGGATTCCAAGCTGGAGGAGCAGACCAAGGCGCTCCAGGGGGCGGAGTCCTGATGCCGCCCGAGGCAGCGACCGAGCCCGCCCCCACCCGCAACGCCTACGGGGCCGCCCTCGTCGAGCTTGGCGAGCGCCACGAGGACGTCGTCGCGCTCGACGCCGACCTGGCCGTGTCGACCCAGTCGATCAAGTTCGGCAAGCGCTTTCCGGAGCGCTTCTTCAACTGCGGGGCGGCCGAGGCCAACATGATGTCGATGGCCTGCGGGCTCGCCGCCACCGGCAAGCGGCCGTACTGCTCGACCTTCGCGATCTTCGCCACCGGTCGCGCCTACGACCAGATCCGCCTCGGCATCGCCCACAACGAGCTGCCGGTGAAGATCGGCGCCTCCCACGGCGGCGTCTCGCTGGGCGAGGACGGCGCGTCGCACCAGATGATCGAGGACATCGCGCTGATGCGGGTGATGCCGCGGATGACCGTCGTCGTGCCCGCCGACTACAACCAGGCCTACCGCGCGACGATCGAGTCATACGACTCCGATCGCCCGACCTACATGCGCTTCGGCCGCCCGGCGACGCCGGTGGTCTACGAGAGCATTCCGGACTCGCTCGGCGGGGGGGTCGACGTCCTGCGCCAGGGCAAGGACGTCTCGCTGATCGCGACGGGCCACATGGTCTGGCGGGCCATGGAGGCGGCGGAGGCGCTGGAGCGCGAGGACGGCGTGGAGGTCGAGGTGCTGAACGTCTCGGTCATCAAGCCGCTGCACTCCGAGCCCATTCTCGAGTCGCTCTCGAAGACCGGAGTCGGAGTCACCGCGGAGGAGCACCGCGTGGTCGGCGGCCTCGCCGACGCCGTTCGCGGCGTCGCGGCCGAGCAGCACCCGGTCCCGATCTTCGCCGTCGGCATGGGCGACGAGTTCGGCGTCTCCGGGACGGGCGAGGCGTGCATGGAGCACTTCGGCCTGACGGCCAGCGGGATCGCCGACCGCGTCCGCGAGGCGCTGGTCCTGAAGCCCATCGTCTCGCGCCCGCCGCTCTTCGGCCCCGAGTGGACCTAGCGGCCACGCCCACGGCAGCCGCGCCGATGGGACGTTGCCGCCGCGTGAGCAGATCGTTAGCGAACGCTAAAGATCTTCGCTAACCTCTCGCGCTCCGTTCGAGGCGCGGAGTGACGCCGCGACGGGCGAAGCCGACCGGGCGAAGGATTCCCCGGTGCCTCGCAGAACCACCCTGACCTATGGCCATCTCGATCAAGTCCAAGAAGCGCCGTGCAAGCCGCGCCCCCGCCCCTGCGCGCCCCGGTGAGCACCGGCCCGCCGGCGTGCGCCCGCCTGTCATCGAGCTTCGCGACCTGACCCAGGTGTACCCGGGCGGACACGTCGGCCTCGACCATGTCTCCCTGTCGATCAACCGCGGCGAGTTCGCGTTCGTCGTCGGCCCCACCGGCTGCGGCAAGTCGACGCTCATCAAGCTTCTGATCCGCGAGGTCCAGCCGGCCGGCGGCTCGGTGCTCATCGCCGGTCGCGACATCGTCCGGATGCCCTCGAAGAAGGTCCCCCTCCTTCGCCGCCGGATCGGGACCGTCTTTCAGGACTTCAAGCTGCTTCCCAACCGCTCCGTCTACGACAACGTCGCCTACGCGCTTCAGGTCACCGGCGGCACGCGCGCCGAGATCCGCCGCAAGGTGCCGGAGACGCTGCGCCTGGTCGGCCTGCAGGCGAAGATCCACAACTACCCGGACGAGCTTTCCGGCGGCGAGCAGCAGCGCGTGTCGATCGCACGCGCGTTCGTCAACCACCCGCCGCTTCTCCTCGCCGACGAGCCCACCGGAAACCTCGACCCCGAGACCTCGATCGGGATCATGCAGCTGCTCTACCGGATCAACCGGACCGGGACGACCGTTCTGGTCGTCACGCACGACCGCGACATGGTCGACAAGATGCGCCGCCGCGTCATCGCCCTCGACGCCGGCCGGCTGGTCCGCGACGAGCACGGCGGTGGCTACCACGACGAGTCCACCCGCGAGTTCGCCGCGCGGATGCGCACCGAGATGGGCGTCCTCCCGCCGGCCGAGACCGAGTAGATGCGTCGCCTCCTCTTCTTCATCCGTGAGGCCCTGCGCGCCCTCCGCCGCAACGCGGCGCCCAGCGTGGCCGCGATCGTGACGATCG
Organism: Solirubrobacterales bacterium; assembly: GCA_033856015.1. Taxonomy (GTDB): domain Bacteria; phylum Actinomycetota; class Thermoleophilia; order Solirubrobacterales; family 70-9; genus JAWVFM01. The sequence continues at coordinate 2,901 of JAWVFM010000239.1, read as the reverse complement.
TCGTCACCACCCTCCTGCTCGGCGTTCTCGTCCCGGTCCTCCACGCGAGCGCGTCGAAGACGAGCGACGTCCGCTCGCAGATCGAGCTTCGCACCTACCTCTACGACGACGCCTCGAAGGGCGAGATCACCGCCCTGCAGAAGAAGCTGAAGGGCCTCCCGCACGTGACCGGCGTGCAGTACATCGGCAAGGCCAAGGCCCTGCGCATCCTCAGGGGCCGTGTGAAGGGCGACCTTCAGAAGTCGATCTCGCAGCTCAAGGACAACCCGCTGCCGCGCTCCTTCAACATCTCCATCGACGATCCGAACAACCTCGGCGCCATCCACCAGGAGATCGAGCCGCCCGGCCCCTCCGGGAAGCCGCAGCCGATCAGCTCGATCATCTCCGGCGTGAACGACTCGAGCCAGGAGGCCAGCAAGATCCGCTCGGTCACGGACGCGATCAAGATCGTCCTCGTGCTGATCGCCGCGCTGCTCCTGATCGCCTCGCTGATGCTTGTCGGGAACACGATCCGCCTCTCCATCTACGCCCGCCGCCGCGAGGTGGAGGTCATGAGGCTCGTCGGCGCAACCAACTGGTTCATCCGCTGGCCGTTCGTCTTCGAGGGGCTGATCGTCGGCCTCCTCGGCGCCGGCATCGCAATCGGCATCCTCTGGGTCGGCAAGGTCACGATCGTGGATCCGCTGTCTAACAACTTCAACCTCGTCGCTAACCTCCAGACCATGGGATTTGCTCCTCTCGTGGCCATTCTGGCGGGCGCGGCGATGGCGGTTTCCGCCCTCGGCAGCGGAGTCACGCTGCGGCGCTTCCTCCGCGTTTGAGCATGCCGCAACGCCGCCGTGCGTTCGTGCTTGGCCTGCTGGCCGGCGCGGCTCTCACCGCGGGCGGCTTCCTGCTGGCTCGCTCCGACATCGGGCCGTTCGGCGGCGGGTCCACGAACCCCGTCACGGACGTCCGTCACACGATCGAGGAGAACTACTACCGCCCGCTTGACCAGACGCTCCTGGACACCGCGTCCATCAACGGGATGCTCGCCGAGCTCAAGGCGAAGTTCGGCGACAAGTTCTCCCACTACTTCGACGCGAAGACCTTCCAGGCTTTCCAGGACCAGACCAGCGGGCACTTCCAGGGCATCGGCCTCACCGTCGACGGGACCAAGCGCGGGCTGCGCGTGGTGCGCGTCCTCCCGAAGACCCCGGCCGAGCGGGCCGGGATCCAGCGCAACGACCTGATCGTGATGGCGGCCGGCCGCTCGCTGAAGGGCCTCTCGGCCGACGCCGCCTCCAGCCTGATCAAGGGTCAGCCGGGGACCGCGGTCAAGCTCAGGCTGATCCCGGCCGACGGCAGCGGGCCGCGCAACCTGACCGTCGATCGCGCCTCCGTCCGGCTGCCTGCCGTCCGGGGCTTCATGAGCCACGCCGCCGGGCAGAAGGTCGGCTACGTGCGCTTCGTGACCTTCAGCGCCGGCGCGCACGGCGAGCTGGAGTCGGCGGTGAAACGCCTCGAGACCCATGGCGCCAAGGGCCTCGTCATCGACATGCGCGGCAACGGCGGCGGCCTGCTGGATGAGGCGGTCCTCTCGGCCAGCCTGTTCCTCCACGAGGGCCAGCTCGTCGTCTCGACGAAGAGCCGCACGCAGGGCTCCCGCGACTACGACGCCGTCGGCGGCACGTTGCCGCGGGTGCCGATCGTGATGCTGATCGACCGCGACACGGCCTCCGCGGCAGAGATCCTGACGGCGGCGCTGCAGGACCACAACGTCGCCACGGTGGTCGGGACCCGCTCCTATGGCAAGGGCGTCTTCCAGGACGTCATCCAGCTCGCGAGCGGGGGAGCGCTCGACCTCACGGTCGGCCGCTACTTCACGCCCGACGGCATCTCCCTCGCGCCGCGGGGCATCAAGCCCGACGTCTACGCCAAGGACGACTTGCAGACCAAGCCGGACGAGGCGCTGCAGCGCGGCCTCACCGTGCTCGGGAACGAGCTCAAGACCTCCAAGTGAGCCCGCGCCGAAACGCGCTCGGTCGCCGCGTTGGCGTGATCGGCGGCCGCGGTCGCTTCCGCACGGTCGAGCCGGTGTTCGAGCGGGGGCCGGAGGTCGCGATCGGGCGCGGCTCCATCAAGGCTTCCCCCGGCGACCTGGTGCTCGCGGACTTCACCCCGGCCGGCGCCAAGGCGATCCGCGTCCTGGGACGCGCCGACCGGGCGGCCGATGTCGTCGCTGCGCTCATCACGGACCGTGGCCTGCGGCGCGGGTTCTCTCAGGCCGTCACCAACGAGGCGCGCGACGCGGCGCAGAAGGCCCGCCGCGACCCTGGCGCGCGGATCGACCTCACCGCGCTGCCGACCTTCACGGTCGATCCTGCGAGCGCCCGCGACTTCGACGACGCAGTCTCCGCCGAGCGCAAGGGCGACGGCGTGCTGCTGCGTGTCCACATCGCCGACGTCGCCGCCCACGTCCGGCCCGGCGGGCGCCTCGAGCGCGTCGCTACTGAACGCGCCACGAGCGTCTACGTGCCGGGCACGGTCGAGCCGATGCTTCCGCGCGAGCTGAGCGACGACGCCTGCAGCCTCGCGCCGGGGGTGGAGCGCCTGGCGGTGACGACGGAGATCCATCTCGACGGTCGCGGGGAGGTGGGCTCGGTTTCGTTCGCACGCACGCTGATCCGCTCGGACGCCCGCCTCGACTACGACCAGCTCGACCGGGTCTTTTCCGGCCGCGAGCGGGCTCCGGCCGAGGTCGCCACGCCCCTTGCCCTGGCGCGCGAGGTGGCCGCCTCGCTGGCGGAGCGCCGCACCAGCTCCGCCCTGGAGATCGACTCTGCCGAGCCCGAGTTCAGCTTCGACGCGGCGGGCCACGTGACCGCAGCGCGCTCGGTGTCCCAGACCGAGGCGCACCGG
>JAWVFM010000238.1:0-4073 GCA_033856015.1 Solirubrobacterales bacterium | reverse complement strand
TCTTGCTCAAGTCTCGCTAGCTTCACCCGTCCGTGCCGCGCATCTCCCTTCTCGCCCTGCTGCTGGTGCTCGTCGCAGCGCCGGCCGCCCAGGCCGCCCGGCTGACCGCGTGCAAGCACCAAAAGGCGTTCGGCTGCGGGACGATCCAGGTGCCGCTGGACCACAGCGGGCGCGTCCCGGGCACGATCGGCCTGAACATCGCGGTCGAGCGCAACGTTCCGGCCTCGCGGCCCGTGCTCGTGGCGCTGTCGGGCGGTCCGGGCCAGTCGTCGGTCAGCGCGGCGTCGTCGTTCGCCCTGAGCCTCGCGCCGGCGCTCAAGCGCTACCGGCTGGCCGTGTTCGACCAGCGCGGCACCGGCGGCTCGGGCGCGCTGGACTGCCCGGTCATCCAGCGCGAGGGCGGGCTTGCCCCGGTCGTCCCGCAGGAGCTGGCCGACTGCGCACAGCTGATCGGGCCGAGCCGCGCGTTCTTCTCGACCGTCGACAGCGCCCGCGACATCGAAGCGCTGCGCCTCGACCTCGGCGTGGACAAGATCGCCCTCATGGGCGTCTCCTACGGGACGTTCGTCGCTCAGCAGTACGCGCGTCTGTACCCCGAGCACACCGACAAGCTGATCCTCGACTCCGTGGTGGCCGCCCGCGGGCTCGACCCCTACCTGCTCGACACCTACCAGCGGCTGCCGCGCGTCCTGCACGAGCAGTGCGCCAACAACGCCTGCAGCGGCATCACCTCCGATCCAGTCGCCGATATCGCGGCGCTCGCGGCGAAGCTGCAGGCCGGTGGCATCAGCGGCCCGGCCTACGACGCCGGCGGACATCGCCAGACCGTCCGCTACGCCAGCGCAGACGACCTGGCCAACGTCCTGATCGGCGGGGACCTGAACCCGTACCTGCAGCCCGCGCTCCCGGCCGCGATCCACGCCGCCGTGGAGGGTGACCCGGCGATGTTCCTGCGCCTGCGCCGCGATTCGGCCGGCCCGCCGACCAAGCTCGCCGACCTCAGCGCGGGCCTCAACGTCACGACGAACTGTCAGGACACGCGGCTGCCCTACCCGCTGTCGAGCCCGTTCGAGGATCGCCCCGCGCTGGTCGAGCAGGGGCTCGCGGCCTTCAGCGATCAGGCGCTGTACCCGTTCCCTCGCGCGACGGTGCTCAGCAACTCGGTCGCGAGCGACTGCCTGCTCTGGCCGGGCGACGAGGGGGTCTCGCCGCCGTCGACCGCGCCGCTGCCGGACGTGCCGGCGCTGATCCTCGACGGCCGCCTGGACCTGCGCACGCCGCTGGAGAACGGCCGCGAGCTCGCCACGGAGCTGCCGCATGCGCGAGTGGTCACCGTGGCGGGAACCGGCCACGACGAGCTCGACAGCGACGTGACCGGGTGCGTCGCCGTCGCGCTGAAGCGGTTCGTCGACCGCCAGCGGGTCGGCGATCCGTGCACGGGCCTGACGAATGCCGTCGCTCCGTTTCCGATCGCGCCGCACGCGCTGAGCGCGTTCAGGCCGGCTCCCGGGACGGCAGGTTCACGCGGCCGGGTCGTCTCCGCGGCCTTGGTGTCGGCCGTCGACGCCCGCGTGGCCGTCCTCCAGGACCTCTACGCCGGCTTCGCCAAGCTCCAGGGCGGCGGCCTGCGTGGCGGCTCCTACCGCGTGCAGGGCAGCTCGAAGCTGAAGCTGCGCTCCTACCGCTATCTCGCGTCGGTCCGCGTGACCGGAACCCTGGAGCTCGGCGGCAACAGTCCGACCGGCAGGCTCAGGGTCAACGGCCCGGGAAGCCTCGACGGCACGCTTCGGCTTGACGCCACGGGCGGGGCTGTCGGCACGATCGGCGGCCGGCACGTGCGGGCCCGCGGGGTGAAGCGCGCGACCGCCGCGGCGGTGCGTGGCGCGCCGGCCTTCCCGTCCGCGGCGCAGCTGGCAAGCGCGGAGCGCCACGCCCGGCGGGCCGCGGCGCGGTTGCGCGCGGTCGGCTAGCGCATAGCATCGCGCCATGTCGCTCGACGAACTCCGCGACGCGGTCGCGGCGGCCTCGCGGCAGCTGGCCGCCGGCGGCCTCGTCCACGCGACGGCGGGGAACGTGAGCGCCGTCGCGGGCGAGCACATCGCGATCACGCCGACGGGCGCCCGCCTGGACGGACTGCGGGCGCAGGACATCACCGTGCTCGATCGTTCGGGCGCCGTCCTCGAAGGGGCTGAACCGACCTCGGAGGTCGCGTTGCACCTCGGCGCGATCGAGCGCCTCGGCGCCGGGGCGGTGGTCCATGCGCACGCGCCGTTCGCGACGGCGCTGAGCTGCGTGCTCGAGGGGGAGGTGCCGTGCGTGCACTACGAGATGCTGATGCTCGGCGGGGCGGTGCGGATCGCGCCCTACACGACCTACGGGACGCCGGAGCTGGCCGCAGGCGTGCTCGACGCTCTCGAGGGCCGCAGCGCCGCGCTGATGGCAAGCCACGGCGCACTCACGGTCGGCCGGGACCTCGCATCGGCGATGCAGGCGATGGAGATCCTCGAGTGGTCGTGCGGGGTGTACTGGCGGGCCTGCCAGGTCGGCGAGCCACGCGTCCTCAGCGACGCGGAGCGCCGCGCGTTCTACGAGCGCTGGTAGCGGTCAGGCTGCCGGGAGGATGGTCCCGCGGACCTCGGCGAGCGTGATCGCGCCGTCCGCTGTCCCACCACGCAGCACGATCTCGTCGCCGTCGGCGAGGAACGTGCCGTCGCTGCCACCGTGCGTGAGCTCGAGCAGGCAGCCCTCGGAGCCGGGATCAGGGCCCGAGATGGTGCCCGAGCCGAAGAGGTCGCCAGGGCGGATGGTCGCGCCGTTGACGCGCGCGTGGGCCAGTTGCTGCTCGGGCCCCCAGTAGAGGTGGCGCGCGTTGGTGCGGCTGATCACCTCGCCGTTGCGCTCGAGCTCCAGCGGCAGGTCGAGCACGCGCGGCTCGGCGACCTGCAGGTAGGCATGCGGCTCGGGCTCCTGCTCCTCGCCTTCCGTCCGGTACGTGGCCAGCGCGGCGGCCGGAGTGATCCAGGCCGCGATCGACGTGGCGAACGACTTGCTCAGGAACGGACCCAGCGGCTGATATTCGAAGGCCTGGATCGCGCGGGCGCTCCAGTCGTTGAGCAGCACGTAGCCGAAGATGTCCTCGGAGCCGCTGACGAACGCCAACTCGAGCTCGAGGTCGAGCGCGGGCTCCGGGCCGAACGCGCCCTCGCCGATCTGCCCCTGCGGTCGGCGCACGTCGGTGCCGCTCACGAGGATCGTCCCCGAGCGCCCGTGGTAGCCGATCGGCATGCGGTGCCAGTTCGGCAGGACGTCCGGGTTGTCGGGCCGGAACAGGCGGTTGACGTTGCGGGCGTGGTGCAGCGAGGAGTAGAAGTCGACGTAGTCGCCCACCGCGAGGGGCAGCACGAGCTCGATCTCCTCCAGCGCGAAGCCCGGCAGCTCGCCGCCGTCGGCGATCAGCTCGGCGAGCCGTGCGCGCACCGGGTCCCAGCCCGGAGCGCCGAGTGCGAGGAACGGGTTCAGGGTGGGCGTCTCGAATGTTCCGGGCGGGACGGGGAGGTCGAGCGCGGAGAGATCGAGCACGCGGTCCTCGAGACGGACGAAGCAGCGCGGCTCGCGCTGGCCATGCCGGCCGACGCCGTAGGGGAGGTGCTCGGCTCCGAAGCCGGAGCTCACGCCACCGGCACGGGGTCGTCGAACCGGCCGGGGTCCTTCGCCATTCCCGAGCGCACGGCCTCGACCTGGTTGGGCGAGCCGATCAGGCTGCGCTGAAGCTCGGTCTCCAGCAGCAGACCCTCCTCGACGGTGGCGTTCCAGGACGCGTCGTAGAGGCGCTTGGCGGCCCGCACCGCGTCCGGCGAGCGCCCGGCGATCTCCGCGGCGAGCTCTTTGGCGGCGGTGAGCGGGTCCTCCGTCACGCGCGTGACGAGCCCGATCGCCGCGCCCTCCGTGCCGGAGATCACGCGGCCGGTGTAGGTGAGCTCCTTGGCGATGTCGGCGCGCACGAGGCGGGGGAGGGTCGAGGTGATCCCCATGTCCGGCACGAGGCCCCAGCGCGCCTCCATGACGCTGAGGCG
>JAWVFM010000237.1:0-3331 GCA_033856015.1 Solirubrobacterales bacterium | reverse complement strand
GTCATCGAGGCGATCCCCGACGGCCGCGGCGTGCACATGATCGACGGCAAGATGCAGGACGACGCGACCTGGAAGCAGTGCAAGGTCATGGTCGAGCTGGCCGAGATGCTGGCTCGCAAGGACCCCGAGCTGGCTGAGGCGTACGGGTTTTAAGGGCACATATTGCGTTTGCCGGGGCCGTCGAATAGATTGCGCCGGTAAACCACAAAGGCAGGAAGGGACTGATTTCTTGACTGACTTCAGAAACACCGCCAAGCGCACCCTCATACCGTTGATCGGAGCGGGTGCCCTGGCGCTCGGGCTGAGCGGCGGCGCCGCGGCGAGTAACTCCGCGCACGGCCAGCGACTGAGCTCGAAGGAGGGCACGATCGTGGCCAAGGGCCGCAACGAGAAGAACCTCCGGTACTCCTCGACGACGGTTGACAGCGGCTCCACGCTCCGCATCCTCAACCACACGGCTGCGCCGCACTCGTTCTCGCTGATCATCCCCAAGCTCGTCCCGAGCTCCAAGGGGCAGACTCAGAGGTGCTTCACGCAGGGGCACATCTGCAAGAAGATCGCGAAGTGGCACAAGTTCGACGGCCAGACCATCCACAAGAACCCGGTTGACGTCGGTCCCAAGGGCTGGTCGACGGAGGGGAGCATCCATCGCAAGGGCGACTCGGTGTTCTACGGACCCGGTCAGAGCCCCTCGAAGTTCAGGGTCAGCGCCCCAGAGGGCACGGTCCTCCACTTCATCTGCGCAATCCACCCGTGGATGCACGGAACGCTGGTCGTCGAGTAAGCGCTCGCCGACTGAACCTGTGACGCGAAGCCCCGGCCAGAGCGCCGGGGCTTCGTCGTTTCAGACGTGCGGGGCCGCCGGCGCTCTTAGCCCAGGCGCTCGCGAAGCGCGTCGAGCTGCGCGCGGATCTCGTCCGGCAGCTCGTCGCCGAACCGGGCGAGGTGCTCCTCGACCTGCGGTAGCTGGGCCCGCACCGCCTCGGCGTCGACGCTCGTGAGCGCCCTGACCGCTTCGGCGGAGATGTCCAGCCCGTCGAGCGTCAGCTCGCCCTCCGCCGGCACCAGGCCGATGGGCGTCTCGACCGCCTCGGCCTCGCCGTTGCAGCGGCGGAAAACCCACTCGAGCACACGGCTGTTCTCGCCGTAGCCCGGCCAGAGGAACTTGCCCTCCGCGTCCTTTCGGAACCAGTTGACGACGAAGATCCTCGGCATCTCGTTCGGGTGGCGGCGGGCCATCTCCACCCAGTGCCGGAAGTAGTCCGCCATGTCGTAGCCGCAGAACGGCAGCATCGCCATCGGGTCGAATCGCAGCCTGCCCACCTCGCCGGCCGCGGCCGCCGTCGTCTCCGACGACATCGTCGCGCCGAGGAAGACGCCGTGGTCCCAGTCGAAGGACTCGGTCACGAGCGGCACGACGGTGGCCCGGCGCCCCCCGAAGAGGAATGCGTCGATCGGCACGCCCTTCGGGTCCTCCCACTCGGGAGCTATGGATGGGCACTGGGACGCCGGAGTCGTGAAGCGGGCGTTCGGGTGGGCGGCGGTCGCCTCCGAGGCCGGGGTCCAGTCGTTGCCGTGCCAGTCGATGGCGTGGTCCGGCACCTCGCCGGTCATGCCCTCCCACCAGATGTCGCCGTCGTCGGTGCGCGCGCAGTTGGTGAAGATCGTGTTGCGCTCGATCGTGTCCATCGCGTTGGGGTTGGTCTTGTGGCTTGTGTTGGGAGCGACGCCAAAGAACCCGGCCTCCGGGTTGACGGCGTAAAGACGCCCGTCCTCGCCGAACTTCATCCAGGCGATGTCGTCGCCCACGGTCTCGACTCGCCAGTTGGGCAGGGTCGGGATCAGCATCGCCAGGTTCGTCTTGCCGCAGGCGGACGGGAACGCGCCGGTGATGTACTTCACCTCGCCCTCGGGAGAGGTGAGCTTCTGGATCAGCATGTGCTCGGCCATCCACCCCTCGTCCCGGGCCATGACCGAAGCGATCCGCAGGGCGAAGCATTTCTTGCCGAGCAGGGCGTTGCCGCCGTAGCCCGAGCCGAACGACCAGATCTCGCGCGACTCGGGGAAGTGGACGATGTACTTGTTGTTCGCGTCGCACGGCCACGGCACGTCGGCCTCGCCCTCGGCGAGGGGAGCGCCGACCGAGTGCACGCAGGGAACGAACTCGCCGTCCGACCCGAGCACGTCGAGGGCTCGCTTGCCCATGCGGGTCATGATCCGCATCGAGACGGCGACGTAGGGAGAGTCCGTCAGCTGGACGCCGATGTGGGCGATCGGCGAGCCGAGCGGCCCCATGGAGAACGGGACGACGTACATCGTGCGTCCCTTCATCGAGCCCTCGAACAGCTCCTCCAGAACGCCCCGCATCTCCTGCGGGTCGCGCCAGTTGTTCGTCGGGCCGGCACCGGCCTCGTCGGCCGAGCAGATGAATGTCCGGTCCTCCACACGGGCGACGTCGCCCGGGTCCGAACGCGCCAGGTAGGAGTTTGGGCGCTTGGCGTCGGAGAGCTTCTCGAACGTGCCCTTCTCGACGAGCTCCTGACAGAGGGCGTCGTACTCCTCTGCCGATCCGTCGCACCAGTGGATCGCCTCGGGCTGGGTGAGGCCCGCGATCTCCTCGACCCAGGCGCGAAGCTTCGCGTGGTCGGTCGCGGTCGAGGCTGGCGTAGAAGCGGCGGAGGTCTCGGTCAAGGGATCAGTTCACTCCTGGTCGGTGGCTCGATGGATCTGATGGATGCCCAAAGGACGACGCCCGCAACCAAAAACTTGCGGGCGGGATTCAATGATGGCGGAATCGAGGCCCCGGCGCGCAGGCAATCCCCATTCCTCGTGGCGAGCGCCACGAGCGTCAGGACGGGGGTACCAGGCGTCCCGGCTTGAGGTCGATGACCTTCAGGGCGCCGCTGTCGTTGCGGATCAGGAGGGTGACCAGGTAGCTGGCCTTGGTCGTCGTGGCGACCCCGCACTGGAACGTCGCGCCGGCGTGGATTTCCACGCCATCCGGGCAGACCACCTTGGTCACCGCGGTCTTCGAGTGGGCCTCGATGCCCTGCTTGATGACCGCCTCCGCCGTCCCGGCGTCGACCGTGGCCGCCCCCCCACCGCAGCCTGTTGCCGCGAGAATCGCGGCAACGGCGAGCGCGCCGGCGGGCAGGGCTATTCGCGGAAGGCGATGCAAGGCAGCGGAAGGCGGGTGCGGCAGTATCGCCCATCGATGATCTAGATTCCCCGCCCGCCATGCGCTTCTACGAGTACGAATCGCGCCGGATCGTCGAACGGGCCGGGATCCCCGTGACGCGGTACGGATTCTGCACCACGCCTGACGAGGCGA